>JBGTGG010000246.1:0-16748 GCA_041746855.1 Cyclobacteriaceae bacterium
GTATCATTCCGGTGTATATGCTGATAAAAAGATTTTGGATTGGTTTGTAAAAGAATTTCCCAAGCACAGCAAACTCAAACTCGACATGGGAAAAAGCTGCATCCGTTTTAAAAAGCCAGATCAAATTCCTTTTGAATTAATCGGTGAGCTTTCTGGAAAGATGAAAGTGGAGGAGTGGATTAAGATCTACGAAAAGAATCAAAAACGATCCTAGATGCTGGATGCTGGATACTAGAATCTAGAATCTAGCGACCAGTATCCAGTATCTTTTTACGAAGTAACTCCTTCTGCTTTTCCGATGGCGTCAGCTCCAGTGCACGACCATAAGCAATTCGTGCATCCTCATACTTATCCAATTTTTTATAAAAATCCCCCAAAGCAGTTTGATAGAAATGATTGTTTTCCAATCCTTCAATTACTAACAGTAACGAAAGTCCTTCTTGAGGTGAGGTGGAGTAGCCTTTTGCAATGGCGCGGTTCATCTCCACTACAGAGCCGGGTTTTAAAATTGCCAAATCAGAATACAACGCATAAATCGTTGACCAATCGGTTTTATCAAAATCAGAAGCCATTGCATGACAGGCTGCAATGGAAGCTTCCAGTTGATATTCATTTCGCCCTGGACCCGCAGCCGATCGCTGCAAATACAGAAATCCCTTTTCAATTAATTTCTTATTCCAGATACTTCGATCCTGATCCTTCAACAAAATAATTTCGCCTTCGCTATCCATTCGCGAATCAAACCGGGATGCTTGTAAACACATCAACGCCAGCAAGGCATTGGTTGCAGGCAGATTGCACAGTTCATTGCGCGTCAACAAAATGCACAACCGCATTGCTTCGCTGCACAAATCTTCGCGAATCAACTCACTCGTGTGAGAAGAATTATATCCTTCATTAAAAAGTAAGTATAATGTTTTTAAAACACTCGCTAGTCGGGGTTTTAAATTTGCAGCAGGAATTTCCATCGAAATATTTTCTTCACGCAATTTTTCCTTTGCACGATAGATCCGCTTCGCGATAACTTCATCTGTTGTCAGAAATCCGTTCGCGATTTCACGAACACTCAACCCACATAACGTTTTAAGAGTTAACGCAATTTGAGATTCATACGGAATGGCTGGATGACAACACGCGAAAATCATGCGCAGTTGACTATCTTCAATTTCATGATTTAAAAAATGATTCTTAACGGTAGGAACCAGTGTCCATTCGGATTTTAATAAGACGGATAATTGATCATCAACAGCTTGCTTGCGCTTTTCACTTCGCAAATAATCGATCGCTTTATTCCTGGCAACAGTATACAACCAAGCTTCCGGATTACCGGGGACGCCTTTAAATTTCCAAACCGACATGGCTTGAAGCAACGTATCCTGAACAAGGTCTTCGGCTATGTTGATATTTTGAAAGCCCAACAAACGCGTCAACACCGCGGCCATCTTTCCCGCCTCATGACGAAAAAGATGGCCGACCAGTTGATTCACAGTGCCATGTTCAGGCATTACTTAGACTTTCTGTACTGGACGCACGACAAGATCGCCACCCATTTCAAGGATGGGGCAATCCTTCGCCATCTCTGTTGCGTGATCAATGTCCTTCGCTAATACAATAAAATAACCCGAGACCAACTCTTTGCTTTCCGCAAACGGTCCATCGGTCACAACCTTATTCGGTCCTTTGATAATTTTACCGGAAGGAAGCAATGGTTCACCAGAGCCATATTGATTGGTGGCTTTCAACTTGTCGATCCAGTCGAACCATTTTTGCATGCCGGCTTGCATTTCCTCGGGTGAAGCCTGGCCAGTTTGAGTCGCATCCTCAATGAATAAATACATGAATTTTTCCATACAGATTGTTTTTAAGTGTTTGTTTTAGTGGATGACGAACAAGTGGGGCTTAATCGGACAATTAATTTACATTTTTTTGAGAATTTCCTTTAGGAATTTAAAAAGCTTGAAATTTAGATAGGGTTTACCTTTATTTGGTATTCCATAGTAAGCGTTAGCCAATATGCGAATCATTTTTGTCTTTGTTCTCCAATGCTTGACTACCTTTTGTTTTGCTCAAACTTATATTCCTGGATATATCATTAAAAATAACGGAGATTCCATTCAAGTTGAACTAAAAGACAGACTTCCGCTCCCTTGCTTTCAAGGTGCACTTGTAAAAGAGAATGGTAAAATTCAGGAATACACGGCCCACGATCTTCAGGCGTATAGCATTTACGGATCAAAACGTTTTGAAGTTTTTGAAATTGATAGTGCTAAGGTTTTTCTTAAGGTGTTGGTGGGCGGAAAATTAAGTTTTTATCAAGGTCTCCGATTTTACTATGTCAAAGAAAAAGAGAAGGAATTGGTCAGGCTCTATAATTTCCAGCCGAACGAATCTGAATATTATCCAAGTTTCATCACTACGCTTAATTCAATAGTTGAAGAAACGGGGTTAAGAAGTGACCACATCAACTACACGGAAAAAGAAATAAGCAATCTGGTGAGTGCCTACAATCAGTGGCAAGAAGGAAATCCTGGAATAGAATTCAAAAAACAATACCCCGGCAAAGTTTTTCACTTCACAGCAAAGCTGGGTGTAACGTCAAGCCTGTTAAATCCTTTTGAATCCAGGCAGGATTGGGAATTCGATAATCCTGATCTATCCCAGGCTTTTACTATCGGAGTGGGAATGGATTTCTCATCGCCTAAAAGAATAAAACGACTTTATGGAACACTGGAAGCTTACTTCGAAAAGAATGCTTATGAATTTCGTCTGCCCGAAAAGAAAGTTGAATTGGATATGATTTATATGAAACTTCCACTTGGATTGCGATACCATATTTTTTTACGGGATAACACTCCGTTTTTAGGTGTTGGATATTTACCTATGTTGGCTATCACTTCCCAACAGTATGTCCATAGAACTGAAAAGCAAACCCCGTGGTTCATGGTAATTGAAGATATCGGAAACAAAACATGGTTTCAAAGCGGGTTGTTTGCTACCGCGGGTTATCAGCAAGTACTCTATAATAAAATGAAATTCACTTTTGAGATCCGGTATGCAAAAACAACGGGCCATGTTGGTGGACCTGTTGATTCACAGATCTATTCATCAGAATTAAATCTACTGCTGGGTTTTCGTTACTAACCGTGTATTTATCCATTCCGATCAAAAGATCCTTTCTTCCCCATCATCCGCATAAAAGGATTTGTATGCCGGTTTTTAAAACCTTGAACAGCAATGGCAACGGCTAATACAACAGCCCAAAATACACACACCCACTGAATGGAAGGGATTACATTCCAATGCCGTACTGCAATGGCAATGAGTGCCCAAATCCCAACCATGGCAAACTCGCGCATGTTGCGGGTGTACACCATAAAAAGATTAAGCAATGCCGCAATACTCACCATAATGATCGTCCATTGGATTTCGGTGAACACCTCCACCCATCCAATTTTTGCGAGCCATGCTGCAATGTTGGCAATGGTAGCAACTGCGATCCATCCACTATAAAGCGAAATAGGCCACCATATCATCGCGATAACTTTTGGGGGTGCGTCCCATCTTTCCATGTTTAATTGCACAATAATTTGCAGCAGTGAAAACAAAATCAGGAGCATGACCAATACAGACAAGCCGGTTTGTTCATGCAGCCAAACCCAAAGCCATGTAGCATTTCCTACGTTGGCAACAATTAACCATGGCCCTATTTGTAAAATCGTCTCGCTGTGATCACCTCTGGAAAAAGCAAGTTTTAGTTGATAAGCCGCCAGTACAATGAGGCTTAAAAAAATAAGTCCCCAAATAGAAAATGCATACCCGGCAGGTGTAAAGAGGTTTGCATATTCATCACTTAAGTCACCAACTGAATTTCCGTCAACCGCTCCCGTATTGCTCCAGTAATTCCAAAAAATTACGGCAAGGATTACAATCGTATTAAGTACTGCATATGTTTTTTTCATAGGATAACGACTTCTTTAAGCGCTTATAGAGTATACAAACCAAAACAAAAATTGTTTCAGAATAAAACAAAATCTGATCCAAAGATAATCCTACCCTTGCCGACTGCTTATGACCGGGAAAATTTTAAAACCAATAACGGGCGTGCGAAATTATTTCCCCACCTTGTATCCTTTCATTGAATAAAACAAAATGTACAAGTAGCACGGCACTGCGATTACCAAAAAAACGAATTGAAAATCATATTGGTCTTTGTATTCAGCAAAGAGTTTAGGAATAATCGCACCACCGGCAATCCCCATCACCAATAAAGCCGATCCTTTCTCTGTAAATTTTCCAAGGCCATCAATTGCCATTGGAAATATTGCGGGCCACATTAACGCATTGGCAAGTCCCAATGCAGCAACAAATAATACGGACGTGTATCCTACCGTAAAGTAGGCAGCAACTGAAAAAAGGACTCCCAAGATTGCAGAAATTTTAAGTGCTTGTTGTTGTGTAATGATCTTAGGAATCGTTGCCAATCCAATTACATACCCAACCAGCATGGCACCAAGCGTAAACGATGTAAAGTATTTGGTTTCATCTGCTGGAAGGTTAAAACTATTTCCATAGGTACCAATGGCATCACCCGCCAATACTTCAACACCAACATATAAAAACAAACACAGCGCGCCCAACAGAAGATGAGGAAACTGCAAAACGCTGGTTTTCATTTTTGAAAGACTACTCTCGGGAGGAGCTTCGTTCGCTTCTGACGCTTTAATCTCTGGTAAAGCCGATTTCATAATCCAATAGGCTAATCCAACAAGGATGATTGCCATCACCATATAGGGGGCATAAATCTTTGCGGCAAACTCGGTCAGGATCGTGTTCTTGGCTGCTTCATCACTTGCTCCTTTTACGAGTTCTTCCAACTTATCAATATCCGTCAACACCAGTGCGCTCAAAATAATCGGACTTAAAATTCCGGCTACTTTATTACAAATTCCCATAATGCTGATCCGTTTGGCAGCGCTTTCGATCGGTCCAAGAATACTGATATACGGGTTCGATGCTGTTTGTAAAAGCGATAGCCCGGATCCGATCACGAACAATCCGATGAGCGAAAGTGTATAGTCGCGTTGGGTAGCAAACGTTCCGAATAAAAATGTTCCGATAGCCATCACAAAAAGGCCGAGCGCCATGCCCTTTTTCATTCCGGTCCTTTCCAAAATCCAGGAAGAAGGAAGCGCCAGGAAAAAGTAAGCAAGGTAAAAAGCCGTTGTAACCAAAAAAGCTTTTGAATCGGTGTCCAGTCCAAATGCCAATTTCACAAACGTGATCAGCGGTCCGTTGATCCAGGTAACAAACCCGAAAACAAAAAACAGGATTCCGATAATGATCATCGGCCCACGGTAGGATTTTTCTTCTACGCTCATAGTTGACAGTTAAACGAACCACAAGTATGCTAATTTTTTCCGAAGAAAAATTGTGTGCTTACGACACACTTCTTTTAAAAAGGATATTTTTGCCCTTAAATAAGAAACATGAGCAACACACAAGAAAAATCACCACTTACTTTATTGGTATTGGCAGCAGGGATGGGAAGTCGCTATGGTGGCATCAAACAAATTGATGGCTTTGGGCCCAATGGGGAAACAATCATGGACTACTCCTTATTTGATGCGATTCGCGCGGGGTTTACAAAAGTGGTTTTTATTGTGCGCGAAGAAATACTGGAAACGGTAAAAGAAAAATTCCAACCGAAGTTGGAAGGCAAAGTAAAAGTTGAGTTTGTTGTTCAATCATTGGATAAACTGATAACACCTGAATATCAATCGAACGAACGTCAAAAACCGTGGGGCACCGGGCACGCCATGCTTTGCGCACAAGCGGTTATCCATGAACCGTTTGCCGTGATCAATGCCGATGATTTTTACGGCAAAAGTTCCTTTCAGGCACTAGCGGATTATTTCCATAACGAGAATGGAAAAGACCACGCGATGGTGGGCTTCACACTAAAGCATGTGTTGTCGGATCACGGGTCTGTATCGCGCGGTATTGGCGAAACAGACGCGAATGGATTTCTAACCACTGTTGTGGAGAATACGCAAATCCTTAAAGAAGGTGACAAGATTATTAGTAAAACTCCGGAAGGCGATAAAGAGCTCAATCCTGAAGCACCAACGTCCATGAACTTTTGGGGATTTCATCCGGAGATATTTGAGTTTTCTTCCGCCCTGTTCGATACTTTTTTGAAAAACAATTACCAAAACCTGAAGGCAGAGTTTTTCATTCCGCTCATTGTAAATGAGATGATTGAAACGCAAACCGGAAAAGTAAAAGTACTGGAAGGTGGAAAGATTTGGTTTGGCGTTACGTATCCGGAAGATAAAGACGAAGTGATTTCAAAATTACACGCACTGGTAAAACAAGGCGAATATCCCGAAAATCTTTGGGACTAGCTTTGTGAATCTTTGTGTTCCTTTGTGCAGCTTGGTGGAATAATCCTCTTCGGAAAATAGCTATTACTCAGAGGAACACAAAGGCTTCACAGAGATACACAAAAGAATAGTAGAATGGAAAATCCACCAAAAGAAATTCTTCAAGCGTTTGAGTTTAGTGAGAAATTTGAAATTACGCGTATTCCTACCGGGCACATTAACCTCACGTTCAAAATAACGGGCACTGACAAAAGTTATATTCTACAGCGCGTTAATAAAAACATTTTCACAAAACCAAATCGCATCGCCAACAATATTAAACTGGCAGCTGATCATTTAAACAAGCACCATCCCGATTATCTTTTTCTACATTCCATAAAAACGAAGGAAGGCGAAGAAATGGAATATGATGCTGAAGGATTTCCGTGGCGATTGTTTCCATACATTAATGACACCTTCACGATGGACAGTGTTGAAACGCCCGAGCAAGCTTTTAGTGCTGCACAGGAATTTGGAAGATTGAATCGTTATTTGAACACGTGCGATGTCACACAGTTCAAGTCCACACTCGAGCGTTTTCATGATTTAAGCTGGCGCTATGAGCAATTTGAAAATGCTTTGAAAAATGCTTCAACAGAAAAAATCGAAAAAGCACAAAACTCAATCGAACAAGCAAGCAGATTCGCTTATTTAGTTGATGAATATAAAACATTAATTGCCAGTGGTGATTTGATTCCGCGCGTGATGCACAACGACACAAAGATCAACAACATCCTGTTTGATAAGAATACCAATAAAGCGGTTTGTGCGATCGATCTTGATACGCTGATGCCGGGTTATTTTATCTACGATATCGGGGATATGATTCGCACATTCGTCAGTCCGGTAAGCGAAGAGGAAAAAGATTTGAGCAAAATTATTATCCGCAAGAATATTCTTAATGCCGTTGTAGACGGATACCTTTCCCAAATGGATGATGTATTGACAGCGAAAGAAAAAACATTAATCCCTTTCGGTGGCATGATGATGACCTACATCATGGGGTTGCGTTTTCTCGCAGACTTTCTGAATGGCGATGTGTATTATCACACCACCTATGCAGGGCAAAATCTGGTTCGTGCAAACAATCAATTGTGGTTGCTCAATTTACTTTCAAAAGCGCTACACTAAAAAATTATGTGTTGAACTTTTAAACTTTCAATTTGCCTTCTACCCCTTCATTTGGCTTTTGACCTGCTATGGCTGAGCCAATTATTTTTAACATCGAAATCATCTTTCCGTTTCGGGTATCCCAATAGTACGATTGGAGTGGCTCAACTTTTATTACCGAAATCCGTGGATCATCTTTTCCTTCCGTGAACCAGGCCTTTGCCATCGGATTCCAAAGTTCATCAATGAGCACTTTATCAAAGTAGATAAAAGCATTTCCGTAAACACTAAGGAATTCAGAATCGGAAGTCTTTGCAAAAAAAAGTTGTACGTGTGGGTTTTCAGCAATCTGCTTATTCTTATCACTATCTTTTGCACTCAGCATCCATAAGTTTCCTTCATCATCTACCTTTTGAACAGCCATCGGTCGCGTACTAATCGGAAGGTTCTTTAGATCTGTAGAGAAAAGGCAAATAGAATTGTGATCAATCAATTCCTTCAATTTCTCAACCCCTTCGTGATCTGTTAAATCTTTATATTGTTCTGGGTGTGAATTCATTTCTATAGATTTTAATTTCTTCACTATGAAATCAATAATCAATCCCAATGCAATGTGTAGGGTTTTGTTTAACAATGGCGTTCGAAAATCCTTAGAACCCAATACTTACTTAAACAAAAAGATGATCTTCTACTATAGTATTTTAAAATTTGAGGATATTTCGCACAGACCTGCGAATGCAAATCCACGATAAGTTTTTTTTATAGTGTAGAAATATTTCCCATGATGTGGTGAATTAACACTTCACTTTAAAAAGCATTTACGCTTCTTCCTTTGATTCAGGGGAAATAGTAGCTATGCTTTATTGGTACAAATTTGTCTTGTTGTACTTCTATCAAACTAAAATTAGCCCCATGAAAACATCAAATTTTAAAGGACACATTGCTTTTTCCGTATTCTTCTTCATGATATTCATCATGATCATTGATGTGAGTTTTGCACAAACACCGCATGTAACGCCTGATCCCTATGTACCCACACCACTGACGGATCAGACCCTTGGTACTGAGATGCAAAAGGATTTCACAACACGGAATCCGAACATGAAAGATCTGCCCGTGTCCTGGTATCAATTCAGTGAAGGTTTTTATGGAACGTATACTAATGACAGTGTACTCTATATGTCGCGCTACGACAAGAAAGGAAGGTATGTTGAGACCTTAAAAAAGGCCGAATGGAAAGATGGTGTTAATCCCACCCTAAAAACCTCCTTCGACAGAAGTCAATATAAAGGTCAGGAGATTACCGGGTATTGGGAGGCTGTCAATCCCACCAAGAAAACTTATTATCTCGAAATCACAGATGAAAATGGTAACCCCTCATATATATGGGTGGATGAAAAAGGTAATTTTTCATCAAAACCCAATCCATCAAAGAGAAAAGAGCCAAAAAAATAATCGCACAACTTCAACTGGTTGATTGAATAAAAAGTCACGAAAGGCAGTTTTTAGTTATTTGCTAACGCATAAAAATAAAAAATTCAATACTTTTATTCTTTCAATGCTGGCGTGTAATCACAACGTAAACGAGTCAGAATTTTTTGACGTGGCACGCCAAAATCAAAAACCAAAAAAATTATGAAATTTCTTCTTATTTTATCGTTTCTAACTTTCTTCTGCTCATCCTTTAGTACTGAAAAACCCTTCCCTGAAATACAAGGCGCCTGGCAAACCGGAACCAATGAAATGCGCACCACCCGGATTTATGCGGGTAGTTATTTCAGCATCGCCACCTATAATCTTTCAGGAAAAGAATTTGTTTCTACCTCCGGTGGAAAATTTGAAGTCAAGGACGGAAAATTAATCGAGACCATCGAGTTCGATACCAAAACACCTGACAATGTTGGAAAACAGTTCTCATCAAAAGTGAATTTCAAAAAAGGAAGTATGACCATCGAAGGCGATCAAAAGTCATCCTGGACAAGAGTGGATGATGGCACGCCAGGAAAACTGAGTGGAGCATGGTTGATAACAGGTCGCGCGAGGGATGGGGAAATAAGCAGAAGCACACCGGGTGTTCGAAAGACCATGAAAATATTATCCGGCACACGCTTTCAATGGATTGCCTATAATACCGAAACAAAAGAATTTTTTGGAACGGGTGGCGGAACGTATACTACCGTTGACGGAAAGTACACGGAGAATATTGAATTCTTTTCGCGCGATAACAGTCGTGTAGGCGCCAGCCTGACATTTGATTTCGCTTTAGTCGATGGCGAGTGGAACCACAAAGGTTTGAGCAGTAAAGGCGATCCGATTGAAGAAATATGGACGAAGCGTGAAGTGCTCGATAAGAAATGATCATGAAAGCGTGTGACAATAATCACAACTTTCAATCGCTGGATGTGATGAGTTACACCCGTGTAATTTCGTTTACAAAAATCGCTAGCTAGCATTTTATGCGCATCACAATTCTTTATCTTCTCCTGGCCTGTTGCTCTTCTTCCTTTTGTCAAGAAACTGTTGATCACGCCACTAAAACCATTTCCGGGATTGTGGTCTCTTCCGATGAAAACCTTCCCGTGCCCTTTGCCCATGTTTACCTTAAAAACTCAACTATTGGTACCGTTTCAAATAGCGCAGGCGAATTCTCATTGAAATTACCCGGCAATCAAAACAATGAAATCCAGATTTCATCCATAGGATTCAAAACAATTGCCATACGGGTTCCTGAAAATTCAAACGAAACAATAACAATAAAGCTTCAGCCCACCACAATAACTTTAAACGAAGTAGTGGTTTCCGCAAGTGAATTTGATTCGGGCAGATACATTTTACAGACCGCACTAAAATTTGCCAAGTTTAATTATCCACACAAAACCCATATCCTGGAAGGATTTTTTCGAGAGATTTCCTATATCGACACACTTTACAACAGGCTTATAGAAGCCGCTGTTCGTATTCAGGAAGTTGGCTACCAAAAAAATACGTACGACAATGAGAAGTGGGAGTTTACACGAAACAAGGCTGAAATTATCGAGTTAAGAAAAAGTGATGACTTTCGTGAAACTGATAAAAGCGTGCACAAAATGTTTGGGGATAGGAATGAACTCTACAGAACATTCGACAGTAATTACGTTCGGGCATTGATGAATAAATCAAATCACACTTTATCAAAAGACAATCTCGGCTCTTATGATTTAAATTATGTTGGAAGAACGGAGTATGAAAATCAAGAAGTCTACATAGTTGAATTGAAACAACGGAATCGAAATTCATTTCAACTTAATGATACTAAAATTTTCATTACCAAGGCGGATTTTGCAATTGTCAAGATAGAATTTGTAGGCATTGGAAACACCGAAGAAGAAAAAATCCCAAAGGAGCATCTCATCGATGGAAAGTACTGGTTTTATAAAGAGGTTAATTATAGAAAAATAAACAATACCTATTATCCGTTTTACATCAGCTCAAAACATTCTGTCGCTGATGCGAACTATGTCGTTGAGAAAGAAGGAAAAACACAAAAACAATATATACACACTCAATTTTTGCTGACCCACGTCTATGATGATGACTTTTCAAAAATAAAATGGAAAGACACAGAAGACCGCAATGTCGATTTGTATAAAAAGGAAATTCCTTACAATGAGGATTTTTGGACGAACTACAATGTTATCAAGTTAAATCCCTTAAACCGCGTTCCGACCGAATTGGAAAAAGAGAAATCATTGGAAGCGCAATTCAAAGAGGAAAAGAAAAACTGAGGTGCATCCCGCATTGCAGGTAGTGCTTAAGCTTGAACCCGGATTTTTCAAAAAAACTTGACATTTATATTTGGCTAAAGCCAAATGCTTTAATCATCTAATTTACCCCGACCTGAAGGTCGGGGCTATAATAAAAATATCTATCCATAAAAAAACCGCCCAAAGGCGGCTTCAATATAGATCATTCTCAAATCAACTAATTCCCAAATTTTCAAATTAAAATTGCTCCAATTTCGAAAAGAAGAAACTTCCTTCAATCCACGCATTCTCATCAGAATCCGATCCATGGATCGCGTTCGCTTCAATTGACTTTGCAAACAAGTTGCGAATTGTTCCTGCTTCTGCTTTTTGTGGATCAGTAGCACCAATCAATTTGCGGAAATCTTCAACTGCATTTTCTTTCTCCAAAATCATCGGCACAATCTCTCCTGAGGACATGTATGAACACAAATCATTGTAAAAAGGACGTTCCTTATGGACTTCATAAAATTGTCCGGCACGTTCTGCCGAAAGCTTTGTCTTTTTCATCGCAATGATGCGAAACCCAGCTTCTTCTATCATTTTCGTAATCGCACCAGTATTTCCTGCCCCTACTGCATCGGGCTTAATCATCGTAAAAGTTCTTTTTCCTGCCATTGTAGTGTGGATAATGTTTATCAAAACGGGCGCAAAAATAGGGGAACAGGGGGGATTTCAGAACATATCTGATTAAAAAAACAAAAATTAGGTACCTCCATCCAAATGTTCCGTTTTTGGAATCCTCCCTTTTATTGTCATTTTTGCGGGTTCGTAAGAAGGAGTGCATGAAGGATATCGGGAAATTCAAGGAAATCATCTCAAAACCGCTAAAAGTGGTGGTTCTCATGCATCCCAAACCGGATGCCGATGCCTTGGGATCCACACTCGCCCTGTCAGCCTATTTGACTAAAAAAGGGCATTCGGTGACGCCTATTAGTCCCACCGATTACCCAAATTTCCTGAATTGGTTGCCCGGAAACGAAAAAGTCTTGGTTTTTCAAAAGGAAAGGCCACAACCCGCAGAAACAGCGATTGCCGCTGCCGATTTAATCTTTTGCCTAGATTTCAACACCTTATCCCGCATTTTTGAACTGGGTGAAATGGTGGTGCGGTCTAACGCCATAAAAGTCCTGATCGACCACCATTTAGAACCGGAAAGATTTGCCGATTTTGAAGAGTGGAACCCTACAGCGGCTTCAACCGCTGAATTGGTCTACCAGGTTATCCACGACCTTGGGGAGGACGCGGCAATAGACCAGGACATTGCGGAATGTTTATATGCCGGCCTTATGACCGATACTGGCGGCTTTCGGCATTCCAATACCTCACAAAAGGTTTTCCGTGTAGCGGCCGAACTCGTTGCCCATGGTGCAGAGCCCGCAAAAATTTCCAAACTGATATATGACACCAACACCCTTGAACGATTGCGCTTAATGGGTTTTGTGTTGGGTGAAAAACTACAGGTATTGCCTGAGTTTAGCACCTCCTATATCGTTTTGGCTTCTGACGACCTGAGAAAATTTAGTTCCCAAACCGGTGACACGGAAGGCCTTGTCAATTACGGACTCTCCGTTAAAGGTGTAAGCATGTCAGTTTTAATCCATCAGCGAAAAGATGGAATCAAATTGTCGTTCCGTTCGTTTGGAAAGTTTAATGTAAATACGTTCGCGCGCAAATATTTTGAAGGTGGCGGACATAAAAATGCTGCGGGTGGACAAAGTGATTTAACACTGGAAGAAACCCTGAAAAAATTTCTTGATCTACTGCCGGCATACAAAGAAGAACTCAATACAAGTCTCGATTAAATAAATAGAAATAAAACAAACAATCCCTCCGGGGCCTTTAAACTAAAATTATTACCCTATGAAACTAACCTTTGCGCTGTTCGGAATATTGATGATGACAGCTTGTTCAGACAGCACAACCACTAAAAAAACACCAAACGGCTTTGAGTATAAAGTGATCAAAACCGGTGATGGCGTGCTCCCAAAACCTGGTGAAATAATGGTTTTCAATTACATCATGAAAGACTCGAAGGATTCCCTATGGTTCGATACAAGCACAGAAGGCATGCCCATGGCGTTGCCAATTGGCGATTCTGCAAATGTTGAACAGGAGCCCGGAATGATCCAGGTTTTCAGGATGCTTTCCAAAGGGGATAGCGTATCCTTCAACTTATCGGTAAATACATTCTTTACTGAAGTGTCGGGTGGATTTGTGCCGCCTACGGTTGATACCACACGGTCGCTTAATTTCTATGTTGGCGTAATGGATATAATGGATATGGCAGGCTACCAGGCTTTTCAAACCGAACTAATGGAAAAGAAAAGCGCAGCACAAGTGGAAAAAGATGGTGCTGAGATTGATGCTTTCTTAAAAGAAAAAGGAGTTGATGCCCAAAAAACCGAATCAGGCGTTCGGTATGTAATCACGCAGGAAGGTGAAGGTGAAACTTTGACATCCGGTCAAACCGTATCCGTTAATTATTCAGGATATTTATTGGACGGAACCCATTTCGATAGCAGTGTGAAAGAAGTAGCACAGGAAAAAGGTCTTTACAACCCCCAACGCGAACCGTATTCACCGTATGATGTCACCATTGATCAAACAAGTGTTATACGCGGGTGGCACGATGCGTTTAAAGTGTTGAAAAAAGGATCAAAAGCAACCATTTATATCCCTTCTTCATTGGCATACGGCCCACAACAAAGAAGTGAAGTGATTAAAGCGAATGCAATCTTGGTTTTCGATTTAGAAATTGTAGATGTAAAATAATTGAATAAGCAACCTTGCCGGAATCTTTCCGGTGAGGGTTGCCTCAAAAAAATTACTGACTATGAAAAATTTATCATACCTATTCCTTTTGTTGATTGCGGGGCTTTCAGGGTGCAGCTCTACCGATATCATTGACCCGAACAAACAGCTAAACCTAGATATTATTGCCATTGACCAATACCTGGCCGACAATAATGTGCCCAATGTAATTGCCCATTCAAGTGGATTGCGCTATCGCATCCTGGAAGCAGGAACCGGTACAAAACCCGAAGTGTACCATTATGTACGTGTAAAATATAAAGGCATGCTGATGGATGAAGAAGCAACAGTATTTGATCAATCACCGGAAGCGAACCCGCCTTATTCTACTTTTCAATTAAGTGGAGTGATCCAGGGATGGCAAATTGGTTTAAGGTTAATGCCGGAAGGTACTAAGGCAATACTCTATATTCCATCAGCGTTGGCCTATGGAAAACAGACATCCTCTAATATCCCCGCAAATTCAAATTTGATGTTTGAAGTTGAGCTGCTGGATGTAATTGAATAATAAACAAGCAGATTACAACCCCATCCTTAAAAACAGTGTCTTAGGGTTGAAATAAATTTATACTAAATAATATGATAAGAAGAATGAAGAATTTTGGGTTGGTGGGCAGTCTTATTTTATTGACTTTTCTTACAAGTTGCCTCGACAATAATGACTTTCCGGATACGACCGCTCAATTGGCATTGGATGTCCAAAAAATCCAAAAGTATTTGACTGACAACAATATCACCAATTATGTACAGGATCCAAGTGGAGTATTTTATGTAATACACCAGCAAGGTACCGGGGCTTTACCGCTAACTGGACATCATGTGAACTTGACCTACGAGGCTAAACTATTGAATGGTACAACCACCTTATTCGAACAGACTTCAATACCGGTTTTTCTGACAGTAGGAAATATAAGCATCGTTGGATTAAGCATTGCACTCCCAAAGCTTGCCGAAGGAACAACAGCCACTGTCTATATCCCATCAGTTTTGGCTTATGGAACAGGTTCATCCGCTACAATTCCTGCCAATTCCAATTTCATTTTTGATCTTGAGATTTTTGATGTGGCTACATCTGCCGATGAAATTCTTGAGGTTCATAAAACCACGATTGATCAATATCTATTGGACAATGAAATTGAAAACGTAATTACCCATGAAAGTGGTTTGCGCTATACGGTAGAGGTAGAAGGAACCGGTGATATGCCTACATTATCAAATTCTGTTTCTGTAAAATATAAAGGAACACTTTTGAGCAACGGTGAAAAATTTGATGAGGCTACTACTGCAAGGACACTTGCATTAAGTAGCTTAATTGATGGTTGGAAAATTGCCTTTCCACTTCTTAAAGAGGGAACCAAAGCAACACTTTACATCCCTTCTAAGCTTGGCTACGGTACAACTGGATCCAATGCAATTCCACCAAATGCCATCCTAAAATTTGAAGTGGAATTAGTTGAAGTCATTCAATAATGCAAATCTGTTTCGCGTCCAACAACGAGAACAAAGTAAAAGAAATCAGGAGTCTCCTCGGGGACTCCTTTTTTATTGTTGGACTTTCCGAAATTGGATGCAATGAAGAACTCGCGGAAACCCAGGACACCTTAGAAGGAAATGCACTTCAAAAAGCTGAATACGTTTTCAATAAATTTAATACCCCGTGCTTTGCTGACGATACCGGATTGGAAGTGGAAGCCTTAAACGGGACACCCGGGGTATACTCAGCGCGGTATGCAGGACTTCAAAGAAATAGTAATGATAACATGGCGTTGCTTTTATCAAACCTCGTCAACCAATCAAACAGAAAAGCCCAATTCAAAACGGTAATCACGTACATGGATAAGGATGGACCGCACTCTTTTATTGGGATTATCAAAGGTGTTATTACCGATCAACCTATCGGTACACAGGGTTTTGGATACGATCCCGTTTTCATTCCGGAAGGATCGGAAAAAACTTTTGGGCAAATGTCGCTCGAAGAAAAGAATCAATACAGCCATCGTGCGAAAGCGACCGCCCAACTCGTATCCTTTTTAAAGGAAAGATTCAAATAAACATCTCCATTTTGAGATGGATTTGTAATTTCGTGCCCAATGAATCCATTCACAATTGGTATTACCGGGGGCAGCGGATCGGGAAAAACCCACTTCATCAATAGCCTCTTTGCCCGCTTTTCCGAAAATGAAATGTGCCTGCTTTCCCAGGATCACTATTATAAACCGATTACCGAACAACTTATTGACGACCAGGGAATTGAAAATTTTGATCTTCCCACCTCCTTTGAACGGGAAGTTTTCAAAACAGATATTCAAAAACTTAAAAGAGGAGAAACCGTCAACAAGCTTGAATATACGTTCAACAAACCCCTTTCTTCGGCAGCAACCCTCGTATTTAAGCCTGCTCCTATTCTGGTCATTGAAGGGTTGTTCGTCCAATATTTCCCGGAAATTGCAGAAGAACTGGATTTTAAAATCTTCATTGAAGCCAAAGACCACCTCAAGCTCACCCGCAGGATCAGGCGTGATAATGATGAAAGAGGGTACGATCTAAATGATGTTTTATACCGGTATCAAAACCATGTGATGCCCATTTACGAATCGCTTATCATTCCTTTAAAAGACAA
>JBGTGG010000247.1:0-4476 GCA_041746855.1 Cyclobacteriaceae bacterium
GCTATCTTTCCCGATAAACGTAACCGTATAAACGTTTCAGAAAGCATTACCCCATGACTTCCATATTCACCAAATTGTTATTATTGATTGCCGTTATCGATCCAATCGGGTCGGTTCCGGTGTACCTGGAGGCAACCAAACGGTTTGATAAAAAACATAAAGTGAAAGTAGCCGTCCGGGCCTCATTTATTGCGTTTATGGTGCTGTTATTTTTCATTATTGTGGGACAAGCGATTTTGGAAGGCATGAATGTTACACTTGATGCCTTTCAAATCTCCGGTGGTGTTATCCTTTTCCTTTTTGCACTTACCATGATTTTCGGGGATGGGAAACCTGAAAATGAAAAACATTTAATTAAAGACTATCGGCATGTTACCGTTTTCCCGGTAGCGATTCCGTCCATTGCTTCGCCCGGGGCCATCATGGCGGTGGTGTTGATGACCGACAATCATATCTACACCTTTCAACAACAGGCTATAACCTCATTTTTAGTCTTGATAGTGATTGCGCTTACCTGCCTTCTTTTATTGGCAGCGCGTGTTGTTCAAATAAAGATTGGTGAATATGGTATTACCGTGATCAGTAAGATCATGGGCTTGATTTTAGCTTCGTATGCGGTGCAAAGTATCCTCAGTGGACTAAAAGATTTCTTTTTTGTACTACGGTAATTTCTTTTGACCGATTAAATCCTTTCATACATGAAACCATTCAACAGAAGAAAGTTTCTAAAAGTATCTGGATTAGGTGTCTTGCCCTCCATTATACCTTTTAGTGGATATGCAGAGTCATCCCATACAATTGATACTTCCCTTCCCAAAATAAAATTTTATGGTGACGGGGAAATGTTCGAGCCCACAGAATATATCAATGAATTACAAAAAGCAAACGCCAATGCTACCATTGTAAAAGATCGCTACGGAGTGGGCGGAGTTGTTGAAGCGCTGGAGAAAAAATTTGTTGAGCTTACCGGAAAAGAAAGAGCGATCTTCATGCCCAGCGGTACGATGGCCAATCAATTTGCGATTGCTGAATTGAGTGGGGAGAAATCCAAAGTATTTGTTCAGGACATGAGCCATGTGTTCCGCGATGAAGCCGATGCTGCACAATCTATTTTTCAAAAGAGGCTCATGCCATTAGCAATGGGCAAAACTTATTTTACTACTGAAGAGTTAAAAGCAAGCATTGATTCTTTAAAAGAAAAAGAAGCTTTTAAAACAGGTATCGGAGCCGTATCGATTGAAAATCCGGTTCGCAGAACAGATGGCCGATTCGTGCCGTTTGAAGAATTAAAAAAAATCAGCGCTTACTGCAAAAGCGAAGGAATAAAAATGCACCTTGATGGCGCACGAATCCATATTGCATCTTCCTGGACTGGTGTATCCGTAAAAGAATATTCCTCACTTTTTGATACTGTCTATATTTCCCTATACAAGTATTTTGGGGCAGCCGCAGGTGCCATGTTATGTGGACCCACAGAAGTCATCGACAAAATGAGTCACCTTATTAAAATTCATGGTGGTTCCATGTATGGGAATTGGGCAAACGCTGCAATGGCATTGCACCGCATGGAAGGATTTGAAGAAAGATTAAATAGTACCATTACCCGTACCAACGAAGTAATCGCAGGCGTTAATAAAATCAAAGGCATAAAAATTAGTCCACTGGAGGGAGGTACCAACATCCATGCACTGGACCTGGCCAAAGAAATTGATGGTATGAAAATGCTAAAAATATTAAATCAGGAATACAATATGGTGATGGCCCGGCCAGATGAGAATAATCGAATATTAATTACTTTCAACGAGACGCTATTATACCAACCTGCTGATTTTGTTATCGATGCCTTCAAGAAATCACTTTCATGAAATCCGCTACCGTATCCGAATTAAAAAAAGAACTCAATACCCGAACACAAAAGGAATTAGTTGAACTCTGTTTGCATCTCTCCAAATTCAAAAAAGAAAACAAAGAACTATTAACTTACCTACTCTATGAAGCTGATGATGAAGCTGCCTATATCGAAAATGTAAAAATTGAAATAGATGAGCAGTTTGAAGAAATCAATACCAGTAGTTTCTATTCTGTAAAGAAAAGTGTTCGAAAAATCCTTCGTGCTACCAAGAAGTACATACGCTATTCGAAGCAAAAAGAAACACAAGTAGCCTTGCTCTTACACTTCTGTTTAAAACTGAAGGAGTTCAGACCTTCCATTCACAAAAACATTCCGTTGCTTAATCTATACAATAGAGAACTTGAAGGCATCCGAAAAACAATAGCCACCCTGCATGAAGATTTGCAATACGATTATCAAAAAACACTATCAGAACTGGAATAAGAAGCCATTAACATGCGTTATATACCCATCAATAAATTGCTTTTGAGCGTGTTATTCGGTATTTTAATTAAAATTCAAGAAACAGAAAAAATACAGTTATGAAAAAAACAGAAAAAGTCAACAAAAAAGGTGACGTTGCAAAACCCAAGTCTGCTTCAAAAGTAAAAGTAGCTCCAAAAAAGAAAGTAGTTGCGAAAAAGAAAGTAGCTGCGAAGACAAAAAAAGTTACTACACCTAAAACAAGCACGAAATCAAAACTTAAAATAGCAGCAGGTGTTTTGGCAGGCGTTGCTGCCGGTGCCATAGCAGGTGTATTATTAGCTCCTGCGAGTGGCAAGAAAACAAGGAAGAAACTTATCGCTACATCTAAGAAGAGTGTAAACGAATCGAAGAAGAGTGCAACAGACTCCCTTAAAAAAGCAAAAGCAGAAGTGAAATCCAAAACTAAATCGCTCACCAAGCTGGCTGCGGATAAGTTAAAGAAAGCTTCGAAAAAATAATCTCAATTCAAAAACAGTTCAAGAATTTCGCATTGAAGCCCTATGAAAAAGGAAAACAAAAAAGGATTTCGACCTGAGAAATTGTTGGAACCATTCAAACCGGAGAATCTAATACACGCTATAAAAAATCCGGATGAAGTATTAATTAAAAGTTTGCGCTCCCTCACTAATATAACGGGAAGCATTACGGGCATTGACTTTAACTTCTATTCAAAACTAAAAAGTGAAGCGAAAGGCAAAAGCGAATTAACTTTTATTGGAAAGAAAAAAGTTGAGGAAGTTGAACTTCAGCTTTTTACCTACAATGCCGAAACGATTGTTGAAACGGAGCAGCTCGATGATTACAAAAAAATGGACGAGTCTGATTCGCACCATTATTACTGGCTCAACCTGCACGGCATCCATGATGTAACCTTAATCGAAAATATTGGTGCTTCACTAAACCTCGACAGGCTTACGATCCGCCAACTTATCGACACTACCCAACGTCCGAAGGTCGATGATTATGAGGATTATCTTTTCTTCAGTGTGAAATCTATTCTAAAAGGAGAAGATAAAAAATTACACATCGAGCAGCTTTCTTTTGTTTTGGGGAAGAATTATGTCATCTCTTTTCAGGAAGAGATTGGGGATCACTTCGATTTAGTACGCCATAAGATGCGCGAAAATCTGGGAATGACCCGGAAACGTGAAAGTGATTTCTTACTGTTTCAATTGTTGGATGCTACGCTAGACAACTATTTCGAAACACTGGATTTAATTAATCACGAGGTAGGACTTCTGGAAAAAACCACCATTACCAACCCAAAACCATCAACGCTTCTTTTAATTGAAAAGAATAAAAAGGATGTGGACAAAATCAAGAAATCATTGTCTCCCTTTAAAGAAGCACTGACTAATATTTTAAAAGACCGCTCGCATTTCCTAAATAAGAAAAACAGAAAATATTTTCACGATTTAAAAAATAGTTGTGCGCATGCTTTTGAGGAAGCACTTGCCACACATGCTGCGCTGGAGAGCCTTACCAATATTTATTTCAGTAATCAAAGCCATAAGATGAATGAGACCATGAAGGTGCTCACGACCGTGGCAACGATTTTTATCCCCTTGACGTTCATCGCGGGTGTCTATGGAATGAACTTCGAAAACATGCCGGAATTAAAATGGCAATACGGCTACCATATTATTTGGGGTGTTATGCTGGCCGTCACCGCGGGAATGATTGTTTATTTTAAGGTGAAGAAGTGGTTGTAGGCTGGATGCTAGATACTGGATACTGGATACTAGAATCCAGTGACCAGTATCCAGTGACCAGTGACCAGTGACCAGTATCTAGTGACTAGATTTTTGCATTACAAACCGATAATACAAACGCGTTCCGTTTTGTAAGGTCTGATGAAATTTAGAGCCTTTCACGCCTGCAAATTCACAGAATAATTTTTGCCACTTCGCAGGGATCAGACGTTCTATTCGGGCACGCTTTGTTTCGTCTTCGTCTTCGATGCTTTGGATAACATTTTTGGTGATGTTTTCTTCCTCTACCATTTTCATTCCGGTAGCCATCAACTGGTTTTTCAACGTGGCCATTTTCTCAACGTTTTCTTCATTGCGGAAATCAACGAGCAACAAAAATCCTCCGGG
>JBGTGG010000248.1:0-9525 GCA_041746855.1 Cyclobacteriaceae bacterium
ATGTCTGGCGTAATTAGAATGAACCACCAGTTTTTACCGTATTTGAAAACAAAAACAGCAGCTGCCATCCTAAATGTATCTTCGGGTTTAGCATTTTTGCCTTTTCCGCTTTCGCCTGTTTATAGTGCAACAAAAGCGGGTATTCACGTCTATTCGAAAGTTTTGCGATTACAATTAAAAAACACAAATGTAAAAGTATTTGAACTTGCACCACCTTTAACAGATACAACTTTGATGAATGCCTTTACAGATGACATCGAAAAGGATAGTGCAGGCCCAGCTATGAAAGTTGCAAAAATGGTTAGCATAGCAATCAACGGACTTTTAAGAGACAAGCTTGAAATAAAACCCGGAATGTCAAAGGCATTGTATTTTATGGGAAGAATTGCACCAGGGTTTTTCTTAAATTTCATGGACAAAACCCTTGAAAAAGCCAAAGCAAAAAAGAAATTAAATTTGCAATCATGAAATCGAGCATGAGGAAAACCTCACACAGTGGGATGATTGTATTTGCGAGATTCCATATGACCGATAAAAGACAATTATAAACATATGAAATCAATAAGAATAAAAACAATTACAGAATTTCACCGTTCCCGGAATTTACCAAAACCCGAACACCCCCTAATCAGCATTATTGATTATGCTGATTTGAAATTTAGCGAAGAAGAAAGAGGACAAAAACTAAGTGCCGTTTTTGATTTTTATTCGATTTCCATAAAACGTAATTTGAGCGGAAAACTGCAATATGGGCAACAACAATACGACTTTGACGAAGGCGTCATGTCCTTTATAGCACCAAACCAGGTGTTTGGTATTGAAGTTTTCAAAGAAGAAATCAAAAACCAATCGGGTTGGATTTTAATGATACACCCCGATTTTCTTTGGAACACATCATTAGCAAAGAACATAAAAAAATATGAATACTTTAATTATTCCGTAAATGAAGCGTTGTTTCTTTCAGGCAAGGAAGAGACTACAATAAACAGTATCGTTGAAAACATCAAACAGGAATACCATTTAAATATTGACAAATTCAGCCAAAACATCATTATCTCACAAATTGAAACATTGTTGAATTACACGGAACGTTTTTATCAACGACAATTCATCACTCGAAAAATCAGTAATCATCTAATTCTTGACCGATTAGAAAAGCTACTCTCAGACTACTTTAACAGCAATGACTTAGCGACTAAAGGCTTGCCGACAGTTCAATACATTTCAGACAATTTAAATATTTCGCCAACTTACTTACTTAGTTTGCTCAAAACATTGACAGGACAAACTACACAGCAACACATTCACGACAAACTAATTGGTAAAGCCAAAGAAAAATTATCAACAACAGACTTATCAGTTAGCGAAATTGCCTACGAATTGGGCTTTGAACATTTACAATCTTTCAGCAAGTTTTTTAAAGCCAAGACTACACTTTCTCCTTTGAAATTCAGACAATCATTTAACTAAAAGAAAAAATATAATTCATCAGATGAAAAAAAGCCCAGCACCTAACAGTATATAAAAACAATGCTTAAACCTGTCTTGAATCGAAAGTCCGTGTTCACTTGATCAGCGGATTTTCCTACGGACATTCAAGCTCGCCAGCTCGCACAGTTTTTATACGAGACGTTATAGAAAATTTTAAAACCTACCTGCATCGTGCAAATGATTTCCTTTATCATCATAAACGTGTGTCTTTAGCATTTCGCCACCTGTGGTATTCGCTTTTTCAAACGCTTCTTCTTTGGTTTTGAAATCTCCCTCTATCCAATCTGTTCCGTCAAAGGTGTCTACTCCTACAACTCTGAATTTACCTTTCGGTGCCTTTAAA
Source organism: Cyclobacteriaceae bacterium (assembly GCA_041746855.1). Taxonomy (GTDB): domain Bacteria; phylum Bacteroidota; class Bacteroidia; order Cytophagales; family Cyclobacteriaceae; genus JBGTGG01. The sequence goes on from JBGTGG010000248.1 coordinate 1,835, forward strand.
TCATTTCTGCTTAGCATATAATCGGTTTAAAACTACCTATAACATACACTAAAACAAAAGCAGGGTAGTATCTGCAATCGAAGCGGTGTGCATGTATTTTATCATTTTGTAGTGCTGTCAGGTCTTTCGACCTGACATTTAAGAAATGGTGTTGTGTCGAAAGACCCGGCACCCTCCGAGTACTTCAGAAATGCATGGGGGAATTTGATCGCGAATTTGCCAAATAAGAAAAGCGGTGTACTTTTAGCACGTTTATTCCAAACCCTATGCTAAACCGACTTACCCTGCTCTTTTTTTTGTGCACCCTATTTCTTTATCCATCCCAATCCGTTGCCCAAGACCTTGATTCATTATTAAAGCTCAATGCCTTTACGGAAGAAAGTGATCTTCAGAAGCAATTGAACAAAGGAACCACGGTGGCTTCCGGGAAAGCGCTCACACTGCGGGAAACTCCCGGCATTCTAAGCGTAATTTCTGCTGAGGAAATCCAGAATTCTGGCGCCAGGGATATTGCAGATGTTTTAATGCTCGTACCGGGTTTTGACATCGCCCAGGATGTACAATTCGTAACGGGCATAAGTTTGCGCGGCAACTGGGCGCATGAGGGAAAAATCCTGGTGCTCTTGAATGGCTTTCAAATGAATGAATTGCTGTATCAAAATGTCGGCTTCATGAATCGTTTTCCGATCGATTTTATTGAGCGCATTGAAATCATTCGCGGTCCGGGTTCCGCCCTTTATGGTGGCTCGGCCGAATATGGTGTGATCAATATTGTGACGAAATCTACTGAATCACTGAATGGCGTTGTTGTAAGCGGAAGTGGTGGGTTTCATAAAAATGCCGTGGGCAGATTGCATGGCGGAGTAATGATTGGCCAGCATAAAGAAAATTACGCCTGGGATTTTTCAGCGAGTACCGGAAAGGGAATTGTGAGCGATAATCCAGATTTTTTGGACCCGGCACAAAGTCCAGACATACAGGATTTGGCGACCACAACGCAAGCGAATCCAACAAACATTAGCGCCGGATTTTCTTTAAAGGGTTTAGTGATACGTGGCATGTACGATCAGTACATTACAGGCGACCCGTACACCAGAGCATCGTTCAGTCAAGGATATGGATCCATTCAATATGATTGGAAAGTAGCTGAAAAATTTGTCATTACCCCAAAGGTTATGTACTCAAACCAACAGCCATGGGCACTCAAAATTAAGGAAGATGATACCGATGACTTTAAGGTAAGAGCGCAACGCTATCAGGCAAGCGTGAATGTGAATTATGAATTGAGCAGAAAGTTCAACTTGGATTTTGGTACCATTTATTTTCAAGATGTAGCCAAGGATTTGTTGGACACCATGCCTTTTGATGACGGAACAAGCAATGATTTTTCGTTTTACAATTATGCCTTTTACGCACAGGGCTTGTATAAAGGAAGGCTAGCCAACGTAACGCTCGGGTTTCGTTATGAAAAGAACAGCCGAACAGACGGTGCGTTTGTTCCGCGTTTAGCGCTTACCAAGAAAATCGAGAACTTCCACTTCAAGGCGTTATACAGCGAAGCTTTCCGAACACCTTCCATCGAGAATGTTGCCATTGCTTATAATGGGTTGAAAGTTAAACCTGAAAAAAGCAGAGTATTTGAATTGGAGTTAGGCTATCAATTTACTCCGGAAATGCTATTGTCGGTGAATGGTTTCAGTCTTTCAAATACCAATGTGATTATTTACGGCCTGTATGCAGAAGATGAAGACAATACCACCAACAATGAAGACTATTACAAAAATTATGATAAAACGGGAACGACTGGAATTGAAACGATTTATTCATTCCGAAAGAAAAACTGGTACGCTCAGGTAACGTATTCATTTGCCCAGGCCATTGGCGGAAATACGGTGGATATTTATCAAGTCCCACAAACTACCAAGCAATATGCCGGACAGTTAATGCACAAAGTTACACTCAATACCTGCTTCACAGTGAGCAAGGGCTTAACTATTAACCCCTCTTTAATTTATGGAGGCAAGCGTTACGCCTTTACCGATTACACAGATGAACCGATCGCAACCAAGCTTGATCCCTATACTTTGGTAAATCTGTTTGTTAACTATCGCAATGTTTTAGTTGATGGCTTAACGATTGGTGCGGGAGTTTATGATTTGTTGAATGAGCGTCCAAGGATTCCCCAAGCTTATCAATCAGGCAACATCCCCATACCAGGCAGAAGTCGCGAGTATGTTTTCAGAGTGTCCTACCAACTTAATTTTAAAGACTAAGCCGATCATGAAAAAAATATTATACACTTTATTGGTTGTTTTTTGCTTTGCCGGTATCGGTAAGGCTCAAACTACAAATTACCAGGTATACTCCGTTTTTGTAGTGAGCATCGCCCGGTATTCTTCATGGCCGGCATCAACCGGAGATTTTAAGATTACGGTGATTGGTAAATCCAAAGTCTATGATGAACTGTTAAAGGTATCTCAGACCAAGGATGTCAATGGAAAGAAGATTGTTGTTAGCCAGGCAGAAGATATATCACAAATTGGTGATTGCAATATTGTATATGTATCGGATAATAAAAGTGGGGACTTAGATGACATTGCAAAGAAGTTTGAAGGAAAGCCTGTAATGATTATTACAGAGCGGGAAGGTCTTTATAAAAAAGGTGCTTCATTAAGTTTTGTTGTCATAGAAAACAAGTTGCGCTTCGACATCAATAAAACTGGTTTAGAAAAAAGGCAAATTAAAATTTCGCAAAGCCTGACAGCGCTGGCCAATCTGGTAATTTAGTGTCGGGTCGAAAGACCCTACACCACACTGTGGTAGAAATACTTGGGGTAATATTCGTTGCTGGTGGTAGAAGACTACAAATTATCGGCACAGGAATGGAAGTTTATAATGATTTTAAAGATGATAAGATTCTTTCGGGAGTTACTAAAATTGTTTTGCTTGGTGTTCCTATGGGTACACAAAAGAAAGTTGTTGATGCTTTGAAACAAGCGGGATTACCTACAGCAACAAGTGAATTAATCGATGCAACAATTACAAATACTGCTGGAGAAACAATTGAAAAAGGGGTTGAGATGATCGATGAAAGAAAAAAAATTAGCAATCTATGTGGTCAATTATTTTATTTATAATCTTTCTTTTGTGTCTATATGGTATTTATTTCATAGACAAGGCAATAGATGAAGCAGATGAAAAAGCAATAAGAGAAGGTAGGGAAGAAGATGTTTCGGGTATTACTCAAAAAATGGAGTTTTATGGTATGATAGCGGTGGCTATAATGAGTTTCATTGCGTTTGTAGCAAGTTTTTTATTTTAGTTATTTATTCATACATAGATTATTTCTAAATCTCGGCTGAACTAGAGGTTTAACTGATAAAGAACATTGCATATAACTAGTAACTTAGATCAAGTCAGGAGTGGCCTTCACTTGGATCATAGCTATCCGTAGTTTTTTAATAGGTCCTGAGTTTGCAACTCAAGACTTATTAAAAAACTGTAACAACAACACAACAACTAGTAAGTTGTAATGTTGTTCTATTTGTCTGGTCTTCATAGTGCTGTCAGGTCTTTCGACCTGACATTACAGAAATGGTGTCGGGTCGAAAGACCCGACATCACCCTGAAAAAGGAAATCTAATCTTCATGAAAGAAGCGAAAAAACAGAATAATAGTACCAAGAATATTAAGAAGACCAAGAATGACACTTTAGAAGGTGAGAAAGAGACCGACAAAACTTCACCTAAAAAACAGTCAGACCTTCCAGAATCCATTTTGGATTTAATATTTAGTATTTTCAAATAGTTTGGGTGCTGTCAGGTCTTTCGACCTGACAGTTGAAACACTAAACAATACTTGCCATATCAATCGGCAACTTCCGAATACGCTTACCCGTCAAATCGAAAATTGCATTTGCCAGCGCAGGTGCAACTGTAGGTAGTCCGGCTTCACCCGCGCCATCCGGAGCAGCTTCACTTTCAAGAATATGCGTTATAATCTCCGGACATTGATTGATTTTTAGTAAATGATATTTATCGAAATTCTTTTCGGCAACAGCCCCATCTTTTATAGTGAGTCCTGCATACACAGCACCGAGCCCCATTACAATCGATCCTTCTGTTTGTGCTTTCACTGTATCCGGGTTAATACAAATTCCTAAGTCAATTACAGTCGTGATTTTTGTGGGAACAATGGTGTTGCCTTTTTGCTCTACTTCCACCACCATTGCAAAGTAAGCGCCTGATCGCTCAACCGCAGCAACGCCCCTTCCTACTCCTTTTTTCTTTGGACTGTTCCAGTTTGTTTTTTCTGCTACACCCTCCAACACTCTTCGGTAGCGTGGATGTTCTAACATGTCCAACCGAAATTGAAGCGGATCTTTATTCGCATGGTGTGCCAGCTCATCGATGAAACATTCGTGTGCAAATGGATTTGTTGAATGATACACTGCGCGCCAATACGAAATTGGAATGTGTCGTTTACGAAGCATTCCTTTTACAGACAGATTGGGAATAAGGAAATCAGTATTGATGCCGCCCATCAATTGCCGCCCAGCTTTCATATTGTTGCCAGTCTGGTTTTGAATTTCTTGTGCAACCACTTTGTGTTCGAGTGCAATTACTTTCCCATTTTCCACAACTCCTCTGCAAACATTTACACTGCATGCACGAAACGGTCCTTGTGTTTGATCGTCTTCACGCGACCAGATTACTTTTACCGGAACACCTGCCTGTTTCGAAAGATCGGCTGCCTCTTCTGCTACATCAGTCATCGACCTTCTTCCAAAACCACCACCCATAAAGGTGTAATTTATTTTTACGGCCTCTTCCGGTAAATTATATTTCTTAGAAAGAAAAGAGCGGATGCCATTCGGATTTTGTGTTGAGCCCCAAAACTCAGCTTCATTTTCTTTTACACTAACAATAGCATTCATCGGTTCCATCGGTACGTGTGCCTGATAAGGTGTTTCGTAAGATGCTTCTATAATGCTCTTTGAAGTGCTAAAAATTTTTTTGACATCGCCTTTTCCAAACAATTCATCTCCGTCCGTTTTAGAAACTTCATATGAATCTTTCAAAATGGTTTCATCAGAAATTTTCTCTAAGCCTTTTGTATCCCATACTACTTTCAATGCTTTTCTTCCTTGTAAAGAATTCCAATACGTATCTGCTAATACGGCAACACCTTCCCGCTCATTCCCATAAACTTCACGTGAAGTTTGAAATACATGGAGGACTCCGGGTACTTTTAAAATTTCTTCTTTGTTGAAGCTTTTTACTTTTCCAAGAAAAACGGGAGAACGTTCAACGGATGCATACACCATTCCAGGAACCGTAATATCGATTCCAAAAATAGCAGCGCCATTTGTTTTTAATGGGATGTCTTCCCGTGCAATGGAAGTTCCGATAATTTTAAAATCTTTAGGATTCTTTAAGGGGGGATTGGATGAAGGTTTGAGTTTACTTGCTTCCTCAACTAATTCGGCATAGGTGAATTTTTTTCCGGTTTCACTTACGATTGTTCCTTTTGTGGCGTTGCACATATCGATGCTGACTCCCCACTTGTTTGCCGCGGCTTGTTTAAATACTTCGCGTGTAGCGGCACCCATCTTTCTGAGTTTTTCAAATTCGGATTGGATGCTTCTGCTGCCCACCACCATTTGACTTCCATATAAATCACGACTCGCAATGGACTGCCGGATTTCAATCTGCTCCATCGTTACTTCCAATTCTTCCGCTAAAATCATGGGAATGGATTGGTAAGTCCCTTGTCCCATCTCTGGCCGATGATTAAACAATACAATACTTCCGTCTTTACCAATGGAAATAAATTGGTTGAGATCAATTTTTGAAGGGTCGCCTGTCAAACTGGAAATCAACTTCTCTTTTCCATCCACGGTGGGAATAAATCCGATTGCTAAGAATGCACCGGTTACGGACGAGAGTTGAATAAATTTTCTTCTGCTGATCGTTTCCATAGTTACATCTTTGAAGCTTCTTTAATTGCTTTTCGTATTCTTGGGTAGGTTCCACAACGGCACAACACCGAACCCATGGCTGCATCAATGTCTTCATCTGTTGGAGTTGGATTTTTTTTCAGCAACGCAGCCGCACTCATAATTTGGCCGGATTGACAATAGCCACATTGTGGTACTTGTTCGGCAATCCATGCAAGTTGTACCGCATGATCATTATTTTTTGAGAGGCCTTCAATGGTGGTGATTTTTTTGCCCGCAACAACAGAAGTTGGTATCACACACGAGCGAATTGGATTCCCGTCCATGTGAACGAAACAGGCACCACATTGTGAAATGCCACATCCAAATTTTGTGCCGGTAAGTCCGAGGTAATCGCGGAGCGACCAGAGTAAAGGCATTTGCGGGTCTACATCAATTTCTTTTGATTCTCCATTAACAGTAAGGGTGAGCTTGGCCATGGTTGAATTATTTTAAGAACGCTATCTAAGATACGAATTTCAAAGACCTGGGACAATAAATAATTGACAACAGGAATGTATTGACTATGTATGGTATGTGAAATTTAGTAGCTTGTCATACGATGCAACGTTTCCTGTTTTTAATTCCGGTTTTTGTATTGGCCTGCGTTGATAGGCCAAGTCAATTTGTTATCGATGATACCTATCGCGCACAATTTCCCATCGAGCGATTGGTGAAAGACAGGGAAGGCTATCTTCAGTTGGTGGGGCTTTTTGAATTGAATCCGGAAGCGCAAAATTCCTTTGGTTCGGGCACCACTAATAATTTTATTATTCCCATTGAGAGCCTGCCTTCAACAGTTGGTTCGATTTCCATTCTGGGAGATTCAATTGTATTTGATGCGGATGAAAATATTTATGTTTTAAACGAGCGGGATTCACTTGTGGATGTAAAGGTAATCCAACCTGGTGAAATGTTGCATTACAAAAGATGGCGCTGGATGGTGATCGAACGCGTGGGTAAATATTTTCTACGTGTTTGGGACAATGAAAATCCAGCGATTAAAAACTTTATCGAATATGAGCGCTATCCTTTGACTACGAAATTTATTTTTGAAGGACACTTCACCTATTATCCAGAACCAGAGAAAGAAAAGGTACAATCCGTATTGGGTGAAGAAGAAGTTGAGTTTATCGGAAATGTTGCTTTTGAACTTGATGGAAAACCCTATTCCCTGAAAGTTGGCAAAGATGGCTTTACGATGATTGGTGATAAGACCAGTGCTATTGAAACGTATGGTGGTGGGAGGTACATGTATATTGACCTTCCTGCACAGGATAGTTTGGTCGTTGTTGATTTTAATCTGTGTTACAATCCTCCGTGTGCTTTTTCTGAATTTACTACCTGTTTATTTCCGCCTAAACAAAATGTTTTGCCGTTCGAAATTTTAGCTGGCGAAAAATATTCAGAAGATAACTAGATTGCCAGAGTTAAAAATTTAAGCCGGTTCAAAATGAAGTTACCGTACTTTTTATTGTTGTGTGCTTTTGTTGCATGTTCAGCACCGAAGCCACCGCAAACCGAACAAGACCGTTGGCAAGCGCAAGCTTCTACCATTGAAATTATTCGCGATGATTTTGGGGTGCCACATATTTATGGAAAAACAGATGCAGATGCAGTGTTTGGTTTACTGTATGCACAATGCGAAGATGATTTTAACCGCATTGAGCAAAACTACATTTGGGCAATCGGC
>JBGTGG010000249.1:0-2523 GCA_041746855.1 Cyclobacteriaceae bacterium
GAAAATTCAGCTGATGGAAAAAGAAATAAGACGCCCCCTTCACCATACAACCGAAGAAAACCTCCAATTTCTTTCGCCATAGACAATACTCCCACTGACACATTGGAATACGGTGTCCACGTCATTTCAGCATTTGTATCAGGATGCTCATTCCACAAATAATTAGCCTTCACACGAATGGCTAACCGTTCATTCATAAAATAGGGACTGGTAATGTTTACACCAAGATTGAAATCTCTCTGATACTGGCCTAGCTGGAAACCAAAACCCATTTTCTTACTCAAATTTTGATCTTGCGCGATTGCAGCCATCGTCACTCCGGAAAACACGATGATTAGGATTGCTATTTTTTTCATGGGGTCATTTTTTTGAAAATGAAGATATTTTTCTCAACAATTAATGTCATACGGGCATGACGATGAAAAGGTTATTTAATTTTACTCCAAGTACGCTGTACCCTTCTTCACTCGCACTATCTCAATCTAGACCGCTAAATAAAATTCAATGATGTTTCCAACTATTCTAAATCGCATGGTGTCAAATGCTTCTAATACCAATTACAACCCAAAGAACAATAAATGAAATTCAAGCTTGCTATTACTTTTTTCACAGCCATCACCTGTGCCTTTTTGTTTTCCTGTAACAAAGAAGAACCTGTTCAAGCGTTGCGGTATTTCAGATTTAAAAGTTGTGCGTTAGAAAATCACGGTAACTGGCAGGATACAAGTTTTGTAGTCGCAACATCAAACCCGGTAGTCATTCAGCAATGCCTGAACCAACTAGCACTTCCAAAAAATGAACGCAACCAATTTCCCGCAGGAGACATACGAAGCGGTAACAAGGGTTACAACACCAACCATACGCATCATTTTAATTGGCACTTTGTTGAAAACTCATGGGAGTTAGTGGAAGTAAGCATAGAGATTTATGACGGCTGCGCCTATAGCGATGTTGAATTAACCGACTATGTTGGCGTTCATGGTCGGTATGCGGGGTGGGGAAACAGGATTGAGGAGGAGGTTGTCTTTTGATATATATGCTCATCCTTCAGCGTTACCTGTAGGAAGAGATCCCACAACTATATCTCCCTCAGTGTTACCCGCCTCGGGAACGCTGAGGCACCCTATTATAGGCACCCAAACATAAATAGTAAGCTAACCTCGAATCAAAACCGTACGTGAAATAAAATCATGAAGACCCTGTCGTCTGGGTGTCATGTCGATTATGGCAATCCCGATTACAGACACAATAGAAAAAACTTTTATAAAACTCCTTAACAATGCTTTTGAAAAGGATATCCTGTTAAACTCCAGATCACATACGCTGAATCGTAAAAACCATTTTCCGAGAGTCCCTTGCAATCGGGAACTTTCGAGTATCGCTGAATACAAAATCAAAATCACCACGTTTAGTCCGATCAAGACTGTTGAATTCACTATCAAATAGTCCTGAAAAATTTCTACTGAAAGATCTTCGGGACGTTCGACTTGCGCCAATGGTGTAAATGAAAATACAACTAAAAACAAAGGCAAAATAAAAAATCGGATAATAAAGGTGTCGATGGTGAAAGCGAATACCCGCAACCAAAATTGGGTTTGTAAATCTGAACGAACGGGGCGTTTGAATTGAATTCGTTTCTGCATTTTTCAGATCAATTGAACTTATCCCCCTCAGAGTTACCCGTCTCGGGAACTCTGAGGCATTCCAAACCTAACTATTACTTAGCCATCAATCAAATGAGGCACTCCACTAATAAACATTTAGAGAAAGTGCCGCTGGCTTCTTATTGGTAAACCTCTACAACACAATTTCTTTCTTAAAATAGTAAAGTATAAATGGAAAATTCGGCCCTCTGCTTTCTGCGGCAGGAACGTGTGTAACCGATGCCAACTCCCATCCTAGTTCAGCTAGCATATTTATAACCTGAATGGGTTCTACATTTTGAGCCATTGGTTTAAATGAAGAGTAGTCAATCAGGCTATCGGTTCTCATCATTTTTTTAGGCTTCTTAATTGGATCCAGGTAAATATTTCCTGCAAAATCTAAACTACCGCGTATTTCAAGATAGACAGTGGTACTTTTTTGTGCATAGGTCTCCAGAGAGACTAGAATGAAAGCTAAAAAGAATAATTTTTTCATACGCTAAGATTGGTTTGTCTTTTTCTAACAAATAACTAGCCAATTATCCACCTATTATCCCCCTCAGAGTTACCCGTCTCGGGAACTCTGAGGCACTCCTAACTTAAATATTACCCTACTATTCACTCACCCATCAAATGAAAATCAACTACTTCAATAGCTGACCGCTCACCAAACTCATAAAACCTCGCACTGGAATACGGATACAAAGTAAAATCATCCACCAACTTCCATTTTCCGCTTACCGGATTTCCATGGATATAATCAAGTGCTCCCTCTATATCTTTAAGTGTATAAAGTTCCTTCGCATCAAACGACAATCTAAATACCTGATGTCGCTTTCCCTTTTTGCGTTCCATTTCCTGAACGCCTTCCGAAAGGATT
>JBGTGG010000250.1:0-5595 GCA_041746855.1 Cyclobacteriaceae bacterium
GTGGAGAGCAGAAAGGTGTTGAGGATCGGGCTGTTTTTCTTTTGAGAATAGCGAATTCCAAAAACCAGCGCAGTGATCACCATCAATCCAAAAACAATAACACCCGATCCGAAAGGAAGTCCAAGGGTGTTGACAAACGTGATTTCAAAACTTCCGGCAATGCTCGGGAGGCCGGGGATTATGATATCGTTTATAAAAATAATTAAGAATAGACTTACCAACATGGTAGCGATAATGCCCCAAAGCGTTGGTTTGTATTTTTTGAAATAGTAGATCAATCCGAGGGCTGGAATGGTAACAAGGTTCAACAAGTGGACACCAATCGACAATCCCATCATGTAGAAAATCAGGATCAACCACCGGTTGGCTTTCGATTCATCTTCAATTAAATCCCATTTCAACATCGCCCAAAAAACAAAAGCAGTGAAAAAAGAAGACATAGCGTACACCTCGGCTTCAACAGCAGAGAACCAAAAAGAGTCAGAAAAAGTATAGGCCAAAGCGCCAACGGCCCCTGCACCCATCAATACCCATATTTTATCGTCTGTTAATTCGGAGATTTTAGAAATACCCATCACTTTTCTTCCTACCAAAACAATGGACCAAAAAAGAAATAGGATTGAGAAGGCGCTGGCTAAAACACTTGAAAAGTTGATCCAGTAGGCTACTTGGGTAACATCCCCAAAGGCCAGGAAAGAAAACATTCGTCCAATCAAAAGGAAAAGAGGTGCTCCCGGAGGATGAGGTACTTCCAATTTATACGAAACGGAGATAAACTCCCCGCAATCCCAATAACTGGCCGTCCGCTCCATGGTCATCCAGTACACGATTAAGGCAACCGCAAATAGTATCCAACCTGCAATATTATTGACCTTCTGAAAATTCATATTTAATGCTTTATTAAGAAACTAAGGGGCGAAAATAGGGAAATTAGTCTTGAGTACATAGTAATTAGTATTGAGTAGGTAGTCTTGAGTCTTCAGAAGTTAGTCGGTGGTAGCATTGCTTTTTTATGGACTTATTGACCCTTTTTGGAAATTGAATCGTTTTTTAGAAATAGCCCATATTTTCATAAATTGGCAGTAATGATTTCAGAGGAACAACGCGATATTATTATTAAGGTGCTACAACCACTTAATCCCAGGATGATTGGCATTTTTGGTTCATTTGCCAGAAACGAAAACAACGATAAAAGTGATATAGATATCCTTGTTGATTTTCCAAAAACAGTAAATCTTCTCGATATTATTGGTGCTGAGTTTAATCTTTCCAAGAGGTTAAAGAGTAAAGTGGATATCGTTACGAAGCAATCTGTCTCCCCGAGGCTTGCACCACATATCAATAAGGATTTGCAACTGATATTCCATGAGGGATAATTTAATTTACATTTATCACATCCGTGATTGTATTCAAAAAATTGTTTCCTACACTGAGAATATTTCAGAAGATGAGTTTCTAAGCCAGTCGATAATTCACGATGCGGTTATCAGGAATTTTGAAATTATCGGGGAAGCAACCAAACAGTTATCAAAGGAATTCAAGTCGAGATATCCTGATATTGAATGGAAGAAAATTGCTGGACTGCGGGATAAATTAATTCATGATTATATCGGGGTCGACCTTTGGGCGGTTTGGGCAGTAGTAACGGATATTATACCCAAATTCAAGGATCAAATTGAGGAGATAATTGTTCAAGAAGAAAGGTCTTGAGTACATTGCCATTAGTATTGATTTGGTAGTCTTGAGTCTTGAGAGCCTGTACATGATACAGATACTGGATTCCCGATTCTGGATTACGATGTACAAGTATCCAGCATCGAGTATCCAGTATCCAAATTCTCAAGACTATTTACTACGCACTCACGACTATTTATACACTATAATATAGAACCCCAGCCAAAGGACGAAAAGCAGGATATACGAGAACGTAACGATACGCCACACCATTTTCTTTTCTTTCCGGGCGTAATAGTGAATCCCATTTACGAGCAAAAACCAATAGACGATTTCGAATAGATTCAAGGCTCTGAGCGGGTAGGCGTAGCGTTTATCGATTGCCAGGTAATCAAAAAAAGTCATCAATGAAAGTGGATAAAACGCCCGGATATCGTGGAGGGTAGGATCTGTTTCAATGGCCATGAACCAAAAGATTTTGATTGTCTCTGGAATTAGGAAGAGGAATTCGGCAGCAATCACCACCCCCCAGCACTGTCAGTAGGTAACACGATACCCAAACATGAAGCATCCCACCCAGATCACAAAGGCGATTACCGTAAATTTCCAGAAATACACAAGCGGTATCGAGAAATATTGGAGTCCCTGGATGATCCTTAAAAACCCTCCTTCCGGCCTGTCCATCAGGAACTCAAACGCAGCGGTTTCGTTTTCAATGAATGAAATCTTAATGTAGAGCAACAAAAGCGTGATTACACACAGGAACCCAAAGAGTAGCTTTTTGTCCACTCCAAATATTGATTTAGTTTCGTGTGTGCTTGGCGTATTCAAGGATGGAATGAGTTATGATGTGGATTAAAATGCTTACGGGTCGAAAAGTAGTAAAGTTTTATTGCATTGCTATGCTGGTATGTGTCGTGGGATATTCTGTTCGGGCACAAACTCAAGCAAAAAAAGATACAACCATTATTCTATTGTCTGATTTGAGTATTCAACTCCAATGCAGCGATGCGCTCAACAGTCTTTATAATTTCAAATTTGCCGAAGCAGAGCAGCAATTTCGTTGGTTAAAACAAAAGTATGCCTGGCACCCACTTCCTTATTTCCTTATGGGATTAATTGAATGGTGGAAGATCATGCCGAATCTGAAAGACAAATCCCATGATGATCGATTTTTGGCCTATATGGATTCAACCATTATGGTGGCCGAAAATTTATATAAGAAGCATCCTGAGTATAAAGTTGAAGCCTCATTTTTTATGTCGGGGGCGTATGGTTTTAAAGGACGGTTGTATTCGGATGAAGACCGCACCCAGTGGACAAAAGCTGCAGCAGCGGGAAAGAAGGCGTTGAATTATTTGGAAGACAGCAGAGACCAAAACCACTTGAGTCCGGAGTTATTGTTTGGCGATGGATTGTATAATTATTTTTCAGTTTGGATTCCGGAGAATTACAAATCGCTGCGCCCATTACTATGGTTTTTCCGGAAAGGGGATAAAGCATTGGGCTTGCAACAGCTTAAAGAGGTTTCGTACAATGCTTTTTATACGCGCACGGAAGCCATGGTTTGGTTGATGCGGATTTTAAACAGCTATGAAAATGACCAGATGGGTGCTTTTCAAATCAGCGAATACCTTTTCCAGACCTATCCTGACAATCCTTATTTTCATCGCTACTACGCACGGGTTTTATATTCCATGCGAAGGTTTGCAGAAGCTGAGCCAGTGTGTAAAAAAATATTGGAAAGGATAGACAGTGGGCAGGTAGGCTATGAAGCAACGAGCGGAAGGTATGCTGCATTTTTTTTAGGCCAGATTTACGAAGCGAAGCGCGATAATGATGAAGCAAAAAAATACTATGAGCTTTGTGTAAAATATGCAAAAGAAATTGACGCGACCGACTCCGGATATTATTTGTATTCACTTATTAGTCTTGGCGAGATTGCGGAAAAGCAAGGCCGAAAAGCGGATGCAAAAAAGTATTTTACAGAAGTGAAGAAAAAGTCGGGAAGGAAAGACGAGGCGCACAAAGAAGCAAAAGCGCGGCTGAAGAAATTGGAAAAGGGAGAGTAATACAAAGTCATAAGATATTAGACGCTAGACATTAGACTAGCTTTCAATAAAGCATCTTATGTCTAACGTCTTGTGTCTTGCTACTAATTAATATGGAACTAAGAGATCTCATCGTAACACCCATTGTCATTTTCCTCGTGTATGTGGTGGCGTATCTCATTCGACCAAAAGTTACAGACAGTGTTAATCGCAAATATTTTTTTCCTGGGTTAACGGTCAAGATTATTGGAGCGTTGGCATTGGGGTTTATCTATCAATTCTATTATGATGGCGGGGATACGTATAACTACCATACCCATGGTAGTCGGCACGTATGGGAAGCATTTGTTGATCAACCGGCCAAAGGACTAAAATTATTGATCAATAAAGATGGGGATTACACAGGGGTGTATCAATATGCTAGTCAAATTCCATTCTTCCGAGATCCTTCATCTTATATGGTTATTCGGGTAGCGACACTTTTTGATCTGCTTACATTTTCAGCTTATTCGGCAACGTCAGTTTTATTTTCAGTTTTAAGTTTCGTTGGCTCATGGTTGTTGTTTGCTATCTTCTATAGGCTCAAACCACATTTACATTTTTATGTTGCACTTGCTACTCTATTTGTTCCTTCCGTTATTTTTTGGGGATCGGGCTTGCTGAAGGATACCATTACCCTGACGTGTTTAGGGATGGCAACCTTTCTTGTATTTAAAATTGTTGTTGATCAAAAACTTACCCCAACATATATTTTTCTATTGGCATTGGTTTTATATGGTCTTTACAGTATTAAAATTTATATCCTGTTAATTTTTTTGCCATCGATCATCCTTTGGCTTTTCCTTTTTAATTTTCAAAAAATTCAATCAAAGATTATAAGAATTTTAATTGCTCCATTTGTATTCACCCTCGCAATAGGTTCGGGATATTATGCAACATTGAATGCAGTTCAGGATAATTCAAAGTATGCATTTGATACCTTGGCAAAGACCGCTCAGATCACCGCGTATGACATTCGATTTTGGACGGGAAGGGATGCGGGCTCAGGATATACACTTGGGGAATTGGATGGAACCTGGAATAGCATGGTAAGGTTGGCACCTCAGGCGATTAATGTTTCTCTTTTCAGGCCGTACTTGTGGGAAGTGAAAAACCCATTGATGTTGCTGGCGGCAGTAGAGAGTTTGTTATTGATTATGCTAACGATTTATGTTGTGTTTCGTTCCTGGAACAAATTACTGTCCGCACTTAAGGAACCTACTATTATTTTTTGCCTTGTATTTAGTTTGGTCTTTGCTTTTGCAGTAGGCGTATCAACTTTTAATTTCGGAACGCTTATGCGGTATAAAATACCATTGATGCCATTTTATTTACTTGGATTATTGTTGATAATGGATTATTCAAAAAGCGATAAAAAATTGGATGTGTTAGATTCTACCGAATAGTGTTCAATTACTTTGCGTCTGCCGTTTACGCCCATCTCCTTTCGCAAGGATGGATTGTTGATAAGCATTTCAATGCACTTTATCCATTCCTCATCACGATCTGCTAAAAAACCATTTACATGGTGATCCACTATGGTGGAATTGACACCAACAGGAGATACGACTGCTGGAATCCCTAATGATAAGTATTGAAGTGCTTTGAAACCGCATTTCCCTTTTGACCACTCATCATCGGGGAGGGGCATAATACCAATATCACTTTTCAGTAATGAAGTAATTTCGCTATTTACTGACCAGGGCTCGAAAAGTATATTGGGTGAATTTAATGCTGGTTGCTTGTCAGCGATTACCAACAAGAAAACATGCGGGTATTTATCTTGTATTTTTTTTAGTACACTTTCTAATCTGTTTAGGTATTTCAATGT
>JBGTGG010000251.1:0-5430 GCA_041746855.1 Cyclobacteriaceae bacterium
ATCTGAGGAGGAACAGCAGGAAGAAAAGGATAAAGAAGAAAAACAAAACATGCCCCCCGATCTTCAAAAAAAATTGGAGGACATGAAAATATCCCCTGAAAAAGCCCGCATGATTTTAGAAGCAATGAAAGCGCAGGAAAAGCAATACCTGCAACAAAATAAAAGAAAAGCAACCCAACCAAAAGACAAAAGTAAACCAGACTGGTAAAACTAGATTCTGGATACTGGTTGCTAGTATCTAGCATCAAGAATCTAGAATCCAGCATCAACTAACAACTACCAACTAACAACTACAATGAAAGAAGTATACATCATCAGTGCCGTACGAACACCCATCGGAAGTTTTGGCGGAAATCTATCTTCATTAACCGCTGTTCAGCTTGGATCAATCGCTGTAAAAGCAGCCGTTGAAAAAGCTGGGGTTGATCCGAAACTTATTCAAGAATTATTTATTGGTAATGTAATTGGTGCCGGCCTTGGGCAAGCCCCTGCTACGCAAGTAGCTGCTGGCGCTGACCTTGGTTTTGAAGTACCCTGCACGTTGATAAACAAGGTTTGCGCTTCAGGAATGAAAGCCATCATGTTTGGGGCACAATCCATCATGACCGGCCAGAATGAAGTAGTGGTTGCGGGTGGTATGGAATCGATGTCGAACATTCCGTATTATTTAATGAAAGCCCGGACTGGTTATAAATATGGAAATGGAGAATTAATCGATGGCCTACAGCATGATGGTTTAACGGATGTCTATAATCATTGTGCGATGGGTGTTTGTGCAGATAATACTGCAAAAGAAATGAACATCAGTCGTGAGGAGCAAGATGCCTATGCTATCAATTCTTACAAACTTTCTGCGGCTTCTTGGAAGGAAGGGAAATTCAATGAGGAAGTAGTTCCTGTAAACATCACTGACCGCAAAGGAAATGTGAGCACAATTTCGGAAGATGAAGAATTTAAGAATGTAAACTTTGATAAAATCCCCGGTCTTCGGGCGGTGTTTACAAAAGATGGTACGGTAACGGCTGCAAATGCTTCTACACTAAATGATGGTGCGTGTGCATTGGTGCTGATGAGCAAAGAAAAAGCAGAGGCACTCGGATTGAAGCCGATTGCAAAAATCAAAGGCTTTGCGGATGCCGCACAAGATCCGATGTGGTTTACAACAGCACCTTCCCTCGCCATTCCTAAAGCAATCAAAAATGCAGGTATAGAAAAATCATCTGTTGATTACTACGAAATCAATGAAGCGTTCTCGGCAGTAGCGTTGGCCAATAATAAAAACCTGGAACTGGATGCCAGCAAAGTAAACGTGAATGGTGGTGCGGTAGCAATCGGCCATCCGCTGGGCGCTTCCGGGGCGAGGATTGTTACCACCTTGATCAACGTATTGAAACAAAACAAAGCCAAAATTGGTGTGGCCGGTATTTGCAACGGTGGTGGTGGTGCTTCTGCTATGGTGATTGAAAATGTAGATTGATATACCACGTTGTTACAATAAGCGTTAGTTAACTTTTCAATACAACTGATTTATGAACCGTTACCTGTTTTTACTTTTCGCGACTACAATTTCTTTTCAAGCCTTTTCCCAAAAGGAAGTACGCACGTATTACGATCCGCAAAAAACTGCGCTTCAGGAAAAGTACTACGTTGATCCGCAGGATAACGCTACTTATATCGGAAAATATCAAAGGTATTGGGAAAATGGAAACCTGATGGTGGAAGGTGATTTTGTCAATGGAAGAAAGTCAGGCGTGTTCACAGATTTTCACCCGAATGGAAAACCATCCCGCAAGATTATTTTTGTAGACGGCATGCGCGAGGGAAAAGTAGAAGTCTATGATGAAGAAGGTGCCTCTATTCAAACTGCGTATTACAAAAATGACCGGCTTGTTGATAGCATCCAACTTTATTATAGCAGTGGAACGTTGCGTGGACAAACCGTTTTCAAAAAAGGAAAACCCGATGGACTGGTAACGGAATATTATCCGGACGGAACGATCAAAAAAGAAATCAAATACGCAAACGGAAAAGTAAATGGTGTAAGTCGCACCTACTACGATAATGGAAATGTTGAAACCGAAGGCGTGTATGTAGATGGCGTGCTAGCCAATTCATTTAAAACTTATTTCCCAAATGGCCAATTGGAAACTTCCTCTTTGATGGAAGACGGAAAAAAGAACGGGGAATACAAAGTACATGATAAAAATGGCCAGGTTATTTTGATCGGGCATTTCAAAAATGGGGCGATGGAAGGGGAAAATATCGCATACTACCCGGATGGATCGCTTCAACATAAATACAATTACGCAGGAGGAAAAAAAACCGGGACCAATATTGACTATTATCCGGGCGGAAAAATCCAAACGAAGGAAGTGATCGGAATGGATAAAGTAAGTTCCACCATTACTGAGTATTCCGAAACCACAGGAAAAGCAATCTCCACCAAAGCATTCAAGAATGAAAAACCTGAGGGCACCTGGACCTACTATTTTGAAAACACTTCCACGCCTTCCATTAAAGAAACTTACGAGAAAGGAAAGCTGCAAGGTATCCGGTATGCCTACTACCCTTCCGGCAAAATAAAAATGGAGCAAACCTATAAGTTTCATTTGCTGGCCGGGCCAACCAAAACATTCGATGAAACCGGAAAACTATTGTCGGTGACGGAATATAAATCCAGTCGGAAACAAGGTCAGTTTACGAGCTATTACCAAAACGGAACTATACAGGAGCAAGGCGACTATATCGGGGATAAAAAGCATGGGGAATGGAAAGAATTTGATGAAGCAGGAAATTTGTTAAAAACCTATATTTTTAAAGCCGGAAACCTAGTCCAAACCATCCCTGATGAAGGCAATTAAAGAAACCCATTTCAACTTCCCGAACCAAACCGGTTTTTATAGAGGTAAAGTAAGGGACGTATATTATTTTGGAAACCTCATGGCACTTGTGGCCACGGACAGAATTTCTGCCTTCGATGTGGTACTACCCAGGGCTATTCCCGATAAGGGGCGAATCCTGAATCAAATTGCCGCCTACAATCTTGAACAAACAAAATCCATAGTCCCCAACTGGGTAGTGGCCACCCCCGATCCCAATGTTACTATCGGATACCAATGTAAACCTTTTGCTGTGGAGATGGTGGTGCGTGGATACCTGGCCGGCCATGCGTGGCGTGAATACAAAAGCGGAAAACGCTCGGTATGCGGTGTGTCGTTACCAGAAGGATTAAAAGAAAACGATAAACTTCCCAATCCCATCATCACGCCTACTACAAAAGCTTCGGTTGGCCATGATGAAGATATCTCCAGGGAAGAAATTTTAAGTCGCGGCATCGTTACCGAAAAAGACTATAGCGTACTCGAAAAATACACGCTCGATTTGTTTGCCAAAGGAACGGAGATGGCTGCTGAACGTGGTCTGATTTTAGTCGATACCAAATATGAATTTGGTGAAAGCAACGGCACGATTTATTTAATAGACGAAGTACACACGCCAGACTCCAGTCGGTATTTTTATAAAGAAGGCTACGCAGATCGCCAGGAAAAAGGTGAGCCACAAAAGCAACTTTCAAAAGAGTTTGTGAGGCAATGGCTGATTGAAAATGGATTTCAGGGAAAGGAAGGGCAGCAAGTTCCGGAAATGACCGATACTGTGGTGGCTTCCATTTCAGAACGCTATAAAGAGTTGTATCAACAAGTACGGGGCGAACCCCTCCAAAATATTGACGATACGAACATCCTGGAACGAATTGAAGAAAGCATTATTAATTCAATAAAATGAAGTACCTTTAAGCCCAAATTTAAGACATGAAGTATACAATCGATAAGCAAGAGAAGTACTGTTTGATTCGTTTACACGAAGAAAAATTAGACAGCAGTGTTGCCCCATCCCTCAAGTCGGAGTTGATTACCTTGCATGCAGAAGGTGCCTGTAATATCATCCTCGATTTGTCTGAAGTAAAATATACCGATTCATCCGGGTTAAGTGCATTGCTGGTCGGCAATCGTATCTTACAGGAAGAGGGCGGGATTTTTGTTTTGACAAGCCTTTCGGACCATACCTTAAAACTTATAAAAATATCACAACTCGATAGCGTACTCACCATTTTACCAAAAGTAGAAGAAGCAATTGATGCCGTGTTCATGCATGAAATCGAGAAAGACTTGAAGAATTCTGACGGAAATTAAGAAACAACAACCCATTATAATTTGACCAGGGCCTTCAGGTTTTGGTCATTTTTTTTTAATTACCTTACCCTCGACCTTTAGGTCGGGGTAGCGAGATACGGTAATGTATTTGACTTTAGTCAAAATTGTATTGGACTAAAGCTCCAAATGCTTTCATTTCCTTCCTACATAAATGTCGGACTATTCATCATTATGAATAATAAATATTATTTTTCGAAATGCCTTTTAAAATAACCATACTCGGATCAAACGGTGCCTTGCCTGCGTATGGAAGACATCCTTCTTCTCAATTTATTGAAATACAGAACCGGCAATTTTTGGTGGATTGTGGTGAAGGGACACAAATCCAACTAATGCGCTACCAGATTAGCCGCGCGCGACTCAACCACATTTTTATCAGCCATTTGCATGGGGATCATTACCTGGGTTTGATGGGACTGTTGTTTTCGATGCACCTTCATAAACGAACAGCCGACTTACATTTGTACAGTCATAAAGGGTTGGATGAAATTATCCTCCAACATTTAAAGTATGCCGATTCAGCATTGAGTTTTAAAATCATCTTTCATTGCATGAAACCAAATGAACCGGAAGTTTTATTTGAAGATGAGAAGATAATCGTTACATCCATTCCACTCGTGCACAGAATAAGGTGCTCAGGATTTTTATTTAAGGAGAAACAAAAGCCGCGAAGAATAAATAAAGAAACATTACCTGAAAATCTCTCCTTTCAGGAAATTATTGAGTTGAAAGAAGGAAAAGATATTGTGGATGAAAATGGAATCGTTCGCTACACAAATAAGTCCTTAACGCTTGAGCCTAAACGTTCACGAAGTTATGCCTACTGTTCGGATACTGCTTATCAGGAAGCCATTTTAAAACACATTGAAGGTGTAGACATCCTTTACCACGAAGCAACCTTTATGAATGAAGATGCTTTAAAAGCTACGGAGACCTATCACGCAACAGCAGCGCAAGCGGCCATGATTGCCAGAAAAGCCAACGTTGGAAAATTGTTGATCGGCCATTTCTCTGCGCGTTACAAAGACCTTAATCCTGTACTTGAAGAAGCAAAAAATATATTTAAAGATGCTTATCTTGCTACAGAAGGGTTAACCTTTTCGGTTAAAGAATAATATAAACTTTTCGGATTGAATACAGAAAGCCGTAAGAAAACCAACCTATTCATTGTCCTTGCCGGGATATTCATTACCAATGCTTTACTGGCAGAAATGATTGG
>JBGTGG010000252.1:0-5418 GCA_041746855.1 Cyclobacteriaceae bacterium
AAATTTCAGGTAAAAAGTTCTAATTGTGAAGGCAATAATTGAAAAGACCTTCTGTGGAAAGGTGTTATGCCCTGCGCACGGATTCCATCCCGATGTTCCAGTGTTGGATAGCCATAATTTGTTTCCCAACCATATCCGGGATGCTGATTTGCCAACGCACTCATCAAATCATCGCGATGGGTTTTTGCCAAAATAGAAGCCGCAGCGATCGACAGGTATTTTCCATCGCCTTTGATAATGCATTCGTGCCGGATTCCTTTGTAGGGATTAAACCGGTTGCCATCAATTAGCAACACTTCCGGGACGGTGGTTAATTTTTCAATCGCGCGGTGCATTGCTACAAAAGAAGCATTTAAAATGTTGATCTGATCGATTTCGGTATTGTCAACTTCTGCAATGGCATACGCCAACGCATCTTTGATAATGTCTGTTCGCAATTGTTCGCGATCTGTTTTACACAATTGCTTTGAGTCGTTCAACAGTTCATGCTGATAATCTTTTGGTAGGATTACGGCAGCAGCCACCACGGGACCCGCCAAACAACCACGCCCGGCCTCATCGCAGCCGGCTTCAATTAAATCAGGTGTAAAACAGGAAAGAAGCACGCTGCAAGATAATCGTAATCGAAGAGTACACAGATTAATCCTCGAAAAAAGATAGTTTTACGGTTTAAGCGGTGTCAAAGTTTTTAAGCTAAGCTAAAAACTTTGACACCGTAATCGAATTAATTATGAGTACACCAAAAAACCCGTGGGCCACCCTCTCATCAAAAACCGTTTATTCAAACCCCTGGATTGAAGTGGAAGAAAGCCAAGTGATAACCCCCGCAGGAAAACCGGGCATTTATGGGAAAGTCCATTTTAAGAATACCGCAGTTGGAATTATTCCATTGGATGAAAATAATAATACGTGGCTGGTTGGACAATATCGCTACACACTAAATGAATGGTCGTGGGAAATCCCGGAAGGTGGATCTCCGGAAAATGAATCACCGATAGAAACTGCCAAACGCGAGCTCAAAGAAGAAACCGGAATTACTGCAACCCACTGGGAAGAGATCATGAAAATCCATACGTCCAATTCGGTGTGCGATGAAGTCGGGTTTCTGTTTATTGCCAAAGGCTTAACTGTTGGCGAACCTGAGTTTGAAAGCACCGAAGCCGATATGAAAATAAAAAAACTTCCATTTTCAGAAGCGTTGGA
The DNA here is from genome assembly GCA_041746855.1 of Cyclobacteriaceae bacterium. Taxonomy (GTDB): domain Bacteria; phylum Bacteroidota; class Bacteroidia; order Cytophagales; family Cyclobacteriaceae; genus JBGTGG01. The sequence goes on from JBGTGG010000252.1 coordinate 1,204, forward strand.
AATGGTGATGGACGGAGCGATCACCGATAGCTTAAGTGTAGCAGGAATCCTCAACGTTGCACGCCTTCTTAACATCTAAAGAATTGAACTTTTCAAAATACACCAAACACGTTAACAGAAATTTCTTGCTGGCATACCCGGTGATGCTGAGTATGCTGGGACAAGTAATGACGGGCGTTGCCGATAGCATCATGGTCGGCTGGCTGGGCGCTACACCATTGGCTGCTGTTTCATTGGGCCATGCGGTGTTTATGTTGTTGATGACTTTTGGAATTGGTGTCACCTATGCCATCACGCCACTGGTGGCGGAAGCTGATGGCAATCACAACGATCATAAAATAAGTGATTTGTTAAAACATGGAATTGTGATCAATATGATCACCGGTTTTTTACTGGTCGCTTTTGTCTTTAGCACCCAACAGGTGATGTTTCACATCGGCCAACCGGAAGATGTGGTGACGCTGGCAATTCCTTATTTAAATATTGTTACGATTTCATTAATCCCCACCATGTTATTCCAAACATTCCGGCAATTTACGGAAGGTCTTTCGCGTACGCGCATGGCGATGATCATTGTGGTGGGAAGTAATTTGCTCAACATCTTATTAAACTATTTATTGATTTATGGGAAATTTGGTTTCCCGGAATTAGGATTAAACGGTGCCGGTTGGGCAACATTAATCTCCCGCGTGGTAATGGGATTGTGGATGGCAGGCTATGTGTATTATCATTCCTCTTATCGAAAATATAGAAGTGGTTTTGCACTAGGCAACTATAGTCGCGCGATGATTTCTAAAATGCTGCACATCGGCATACCATCGGGTGTTCAATTTATTTTTGAAGTCAGTGCCTTTGGTTTTTCTGCTATCATGATGGGATGGTTGGGAACCACTGCATTGGCCTCACACCAAATCGCCATCAATCTGGCGACCATCAGTTACATGACCACTTCCGGATTGGGCGCTGCTGCAACGATTCGTGTTGGGAATTTCCTGGGCAAAAAAGAAATCCAAACCATGCGCGACATTGCATTTTCTTTATTGGGAATGGCAACCGTGATTATGATCGCTTGGGGAATATTGTTTATCGTAGGAAAAAATTTCTTGCCCACGCTCTATATAGATGACCCGGAAGTGATTGCGGCCGCTGCTTCATTGTTAGTTATTGCCGGGTTCTTTCAATTGAGCGATGGACTTCAAGTAGTGTGTGTTGGGGCGTTGCGTGGATTGCAAGATGTAAAAATTCCCTCCTTGCTAATCTTGGTATCGTATTGGGTGATTGGCCTGCCGTTGGGTTACTGGCTCGCCTTTCCGATGGGATATGGCGCACAAGGAATCTGGTACGGTTTGCTTATCGGACTTTCATTGACGGCTGCCGCGATGATTGTACGTTTTCATAGGCTTTCAAGAAAACTAATGGCATAGCTTTCAAAGCTGACGGGTTTTCTATAATTTAAATTTTTTCCGCAACACCATGAACCTACTTCCTAAACCTGTAAGTCAATCACATACTACCATCACCGAACTGATGATTCCCTCCTACGCTAATTTTGGCGGGAAAATCCACGGAGGCATTCTCTTATCATTGATGGATAAGGTTGCATACGCCTGTGGCAGCAAACATGCCGGCAATTATTGTGTGACGGTGGCAGTCGACAATGTAGAATTTCTCCAACCCGTTGAAGTTGGTGATTTGGTTTCGCTTCATGCATCTGTAAATTATGTGGGCAATACTTCTTTGGTGATTGGCATTAAAGTAATCGCAGAAAATGTGAAGAACGGTACGGTGAAACATACCAACACTTCGTATGTTACCATGGTTTCGAAAGGGGATGATGACAAGCCGAGCCCTGTGCCAGGATTGGTATTGGAAAATAAAGAGGAGATCAGACGGTTTATCGAGGCCATCAAAAGACGGGAATTAAAATTCTCGCTGAATCAAAAAATGGATGAAGCAAAATCGAATTTTACACTCGAAGAAGCCTACGAAACTTTAAAAAATCAACGGTGTGAAATTAAAATCAAATAAATGATGCGTTTTCTTTTTTGTAGTGTTTTCGTTTTAACCAGTCTTTTTGCTTCCGCACAATATCCATTAATCTTAACCCAACGCGAGCAGGCAAAAGTAATTGACGAATTGTTGGAAGACCGTCTACGGAATTTGCTACCAACATTAATGCGCAGGGAAGGATTTGACATGTGGGTGATCATGTCGCGCGAATACAATGAAGACCCGGTAATCCGTACGATGCTTCCCGCCTATTGGTTTGCCGCCAGAAGAACAACGATGTTGGTTGTGTTTGATCCAGGTGCAGGAAAAGAAATGGAATACCTGGCCGTAGCGCGCTACGATGTTGGCAATGTTTTTAAACGTGCATGGTTTCCTGAAGATCAACCCGACCAATGGAAACAACTGGCGAAAGTTATTGAAACACGAAAGCCAAAGAAGATTGGTGTCAATACTTCCGAACATTTCGGTCATGCCGATGGACTTACCGCAACGCATTTAAAATCATTGCAAGAAAATCTAAGCAAAGACTTTAAAGAAAAAGTTGTGTCCGCAGATAAACTGGCGGTTGGTTGGTTAGAGACCCGTAGCGAAAAAGAAATGGTGATCTATCCACAAATTTGTAAAATTGCGCACGACATTATCAAAGAAGGATTTTCGGAAAAAGTAATCCAACCCGGTGTTACGACCACCGATGATGTGATGTGGTGGTATCGCGAAAAAATAAAAGAACTCAAATTAGATACGTGGTTTCAACCTACCGTTTCTATCCAGCGCAATGAACCGATCGCTGTTTTTTCAAAGCGACCATTACCCCTTGTGATCCTGCCGGGAGATTTACTCCATGTGGATTTTGGCATCACTTACCTACGCCTCAACACCGATACACAACAACATGCGTATGTGCTCAAGCCTGGTGAAGACAAAGCCCCGGAATATCTCACCAATGCATTGGCGATGGGAAATAAACTTCAGGAAATTCTCACCAACAATTTTGCGGAAGGAAAAACCGGAAACAAAATTTTAGCAGACTCGCGAAAGCAAGCTATTGAACAAGGCCTAAAGCCTTCTATCTACACACACCCGATTGGTTATCATGGTCACGCAGCCGGCACCACCATTGGTATGTGGGACATGCAGGAAGGCGTACCGTTCAATGGTGATTATCCGATGTATCTGAATACTGCATACTCCATTGAATTGAATGTAACGGTAAACATTCCGGAGTGGAAAAAAGAAATCCTGATCCAACTGGAAGAAGATGGCTATTATGATAAAAATGGATTTCGGTATATCGATGGAAGACAAACAGAATTGATCTTGATACGGTAAGCCCTATCGTTGTTGATAAGTTTTTTTGGTCTAATAATTGCATTTCGTTGCGAATAACTTAACCCCGTTATTCTTATGAAAATTTTTTATTCAACCCTATGCTCAATAGCATTGAGCACACTAACTTTTATTGCCACCGCACAAACGTCTCCTGAAGAAAAGGAGTACTCCAACGATGTTGGATTTAATACAACCTTTTTATTGGAAGGAATAATTAATTCCGGACAAACTCCGTTTACCTTGATGTACAAAAAATATAAGGACAACAATAACCCATTGAGGTTAGGGGTTCGTATTAATGCTAACCTAACTAATACCAAAGAAAACTCACCTTCCAATTTTGCCAATCAATCCAGTTTTAGTTTTTCGGGAGTCGTTGGTAAAGAATTTCAAAAGGAAATAAACCGGAACTGGATTTGGTACTATGGTGGTGACTTAATTCCGTCCTTTATTTTTTCCAAACTGGAATACAGTAATAACAACGGCTACAATCAAACAACAATAGATAATAGATTAGGCATCGGGATCATGCCCTTTCTTGGTGTAAGATTTAACATTAACAGTAAATTGTATCTCTCAACAGAATTTAGTTTTGGACCTTCGTATTCATATACCTGGACCAAAAGGGAGGAGGGATATCCTGGAAACATTTCCAACACCGATTTAGAAGTCGGAAGATTTAATTTCTCCATGAACCCCGCTTACGGACTTTTCCTGTATTATCGTTTTTAGTATTAACTACTCATTCAAAAAGGACTGCTTATACCAGTCCTTTTTTTATTTTTGGGACTACACCAAAAACAACAGATGAAAATCCTCAAAGCAATCTATACCGCACATTGCTTTCTTATATTTCTGCTTCTGTTTATCCTCTTA
>JBGTGG010000253.1:0-18046 GCA_041746855.1 Cyclobacteriaceae bacterium
AAAATATATTTACAATATTCAATGAATAAAATTTAATCAACTCGCGCCTCGAGATGGTTCATGCATATTGAACTTTAACACACGGTTTAGCTCCAGAGGAGCGAAATCTTTGTAGCCCCGAGTGTAACTCGGGGTTAAAAAAACAAAGATTAAGCCGTGTCGCCTGCCATCGTTCTATAAGACAATTCACATTCCTTCGACACGAATGCACAAACAATCAACTGGGCATACCTTCGTGGGAAAATATTTTTTCAATATTCAATGAATAAAATTTAATCATCTCGCGCCTCGAGATGGTTCATGCATATTGAACTTTAACACACGGTTTAGCTCCAGAGGAGCGGCATATTTTTAGCCCCGAGTGCAACTCGGGGTTAAAAACGGAAAGATTAAGCCGTGTCGCCTGCCATCGTTCGATAAGACAATTCACATTCCCTCGACACGAAAGCACAAATTGACTGGCGCCACCAAAACGTCTTTGAATAATTTTCAGAAACCAATAGGGGTATCCTAAATAAGAGTTGTCATAGGGTTGTAAAAACAATCAACCCATTAAATGACACATTTTAAAAACCTTCTCATACTCTCGCTTCAACTTCTGTTAGTTGCATCCTTATCAGCGCAAGACTTTACCCAAAACATCCGCGGTACCATTGTCGACAAAGTATCGCAGATGCCCCTTCCTGGGGCTAATCTGGTAATCCTCAATACCGATCCGTTGGTGGGTAGCACCACAGATGTGGATGGCAATTTTCGATTGGAAAAAGTACCTATCGGAACCTATACGATAAAATTAAGTTTCATGGGCTACAAAGAATTTTACATTCAAAACCTGCGTGTTAATTCAGGCAAGGAAGTGGTGTTGTCGATTGCATTGGAGGAGGACATTACACAAATGGAAGAAATTATTGTGCGTGCTGCCGACATTGAAAAGAACAAGCCTATAAATGACATGGCCGTTGTGAGTGCGCGCACTTTTTCTGTGGAGGAAACGCAAAAGTATGCAGCCGCTATAAACGACCCGGCACGCATGGTAGCATCCTATGCGGGTGTTGTGCAAACCAATGATGGCAACAACAACATTTCGATTCGGGGCAATTCACCTTTTGGTTTGTTGTGGCGGATGGAAGGCGCTGATATACCAAACCCCAATCATTTTGCAGGCGTTGCAAGTTCGGGTGGTGGAATCTCAATCTTAAGTTCTCAACTGTTGACGAATTCTGATTTTATGACCGGTGCTTTTCCGGCAGAATATGGAAATGCATTGTCGGGGGTTTTTGATTTGAACTTGCGAAAAGGAAACAATGAAAACAAAGAGTACACTTTTCAGGCGGGCTTTCTGGGTGTTGACTTTGCAGCGGAGGGACCTTTCTCTAAAAATTACAACGGATCGTATCTGATCAACTATCGCTACTCTACTTTATCCATTTTGGATTTGATTGGTGTACCGATTGGTGATGCGGTCACCAATTTTCAGGATTTGTCTTTCAATTTTTCTTTGCCTACAAAAAAGGCAGGGATGTTTTCTGTTTTTGGGTTTGGTGGTTTAAGCGATCAGCAATCCGAAGCGCTTCGTGATTCACTTGAGTGGACAAGCGAGTACGAGAAAAGTGATTGGGTGTATCGTTCAAATCGTGGAGCAGTTGGAGTGAAGCACTCCATCACATTGAACCCGAACACCTATCTTCAATCTGCTGTAGTGGCATCCACTACCGGCAATGGATATGAAGAAGAGAAACTTGATGATGAGTATAGTCCAATTCCGCAGTATTACGAGGATTATAAAATCGGGAAAATTTTGATTAGTTCGGTTATCAATAACAAGATCAACGCAAAGAGCCATTTGAGATCGGGTTTATATTTCAATACGATTAATTTCAATCTGAAAGAACGCCATCGGGATGATGATACCGATGAAATGGTAACGCATATCAACTCAACGGGAAGTGCACAAACCATTCAGTTGTTTTCGCAATTGAACTACAGCTTTACAGAAAAGTTAACCATGAACGCAGGCCTTCATTATTTGCAACTACTTTACAACAATACGTATTCACTTGAGCCACGCGCTTCCATCCGTTATGAAGTCAGCGATATTCAGGCGTTTAGTGTTGGGTATGGACTCCATTCGCAGATTCAACCCATTGGCGTTTACTTTGCGGAAGAGGAGTTGCCTGATAATTCCATTATGCTTCCAAATAGAAATCTTGACTTAACAAAAGCGCACCACTTCGTGTTGGGATATGATCGTTCGCTAAATAAAAACTTGCGAATTAAAACTGAAGTGTATTATCAGCAACTCTTCAATATTCCAATCAGTCCTGATACGGACAATACCCTGGCGCTTATCAATGAAGAATATGGATATGTAACCGAACCTTTGGTAAATGAAGGGATTGGGAAGAACTATGGAGTGGAGCTAACGCTCGAACAATTTTTGCATCGTAATTTTTATTTTTTGTTGTCCTCTTCTGTATACGATTCAAAATACCGTGCAGCCGATCAGGTTTGGCGAAACACCCGCTACAACGGAAACTATGCGTTCAGTTTTACGAGCGGAAAAGAATTTTTGAAAATCAAGAAATCAAAGCAACGTACGTTTGGTATCAACATCAAAGCATTGTATGCCGGCAGCTTACGCGATACGCCCATCGATTATGATGCGTCTATTCAAAAAGGTGAAACTGTATACATTGAGAAGGAAGCATATTCAGAACGTTTGCCGGATTACTTCCGCACCGACTTGCGTTTTAGCTGGAAGATCAACAAGAAAAGAACCACCAGTACCTTTGCCATTGATATTCAAAATGTGACGAACAACAAAAATGTATTCGGGCAATTCTTTGATTCAGAAATCGGGCAAATTAAAACAGAGTATCAAACCCCGTTGATTCCGGTATTTAGTTACAAGATTGAGTTTTAATTTAGTACCCGTCAGACCGCTCTAAGCGGTCTGACGGGTCTAAGCCTGCCTGCGCAAGCTTCGGCATAGGCAGGCGGTCTGACGGGTCTACTTGTTAATGACTTCCAATGTCCATCCATTTTCTAAATCTTTGGGCTGGTTGCGAACTACAGTTATTATTCCAACTCCAATTATTCCCAGACCAAGTCCTACTCCCAGCGCGGTATTCCCACTTCCTGATGATTCTACTTGAGTACAACTGGGGCAGGGATCGTAATTGGCATTTTGAATGGTAGATCCGATTACTCCGACTCCTAATATAGGAAGGGCTATGGACCAGAATGAATTCCCTCTACTTCTTCTACCAAACTTGGCAATATTGGAAATCTGAAATTCTTCATCCCCGATTACAAGTGATGATGCATTGATTGAATTTAAAATCCCCACTTTTTTAGTTGTAGAACCTGTCAAGGAATAAACCACCCGCTTCCCTTCTTTTAGGATGATGGTATTGCCGGATTTCGATTGGGATAACTTAACTGCTTTTTGTGCGGTGCTTGCAAAAGCAATAAGCATGAGAGTAAGAGCTAACGGATATTTCATATCGGCTAATAATTTTCGAAAATATAGAACAAGAATTCCATTTCACAAAAAAATTAAGTGGAAGGGATCTAAAAATAATCAACCGTGTCGCCTACAACCGTTCAATGAAATCGTTCTTTTCATTCGACACAACTGCACACATCTGGATTAGAAGCGCTGATACGATTTATGAGTAGACAAGCTCCAGAAGTTTTTCTCCAGAAATTTTTTCAATCGGGTGCGGTGTATTTAGTAAAAAAACAAATTTCCCTTTTGGAAGGATCGAACTTACTTTTTCTGAATAGGTTTTGTCGGCCATGTCATCCAATTCTCCAAGCCCAATAGTTACAGGACAATAGATGTTGGGAAGGTTGTCTTCATGAACAAGGGGTTGATCACCAAGTCCTTTCATCATGGTAGCGGTTTTATTTAGCAGCTCTTTCCAGTCATTGGGAGCATGTCTTTTTTCAAGGATGCGTGCAAAGGCCGGAATCTTTTCTTCAATCTTTTCGGGGTTGACTTTCTTTACTTCCTGTGCGGCAGATTCGGGACTCCAATCGAACTTGGTGCCGAGGGTAGTGATTTTTGAGATCTTATTGGGATGATGAAGGGCGTACCATATCGCGACATATCCGCCCATACTGTAGCCAAAAATGTGGATGTCGGATAATGCATGTTCATTGATAAACCGATCTACATCATCAGCAAAGACTTCAATATCAAAACCGTTATTTGAAAAAGCTGTTCCGCCATGTCCGGAGAAGTTCAGCGTAAAAACTTCATGCCCTTGTTTTTCGAGTTCCGTTTTTAATGGAAACAATTGGGCTTCTGCACCCAGTGCACTGTGGAGGAGAAGGATAGGTTGGTTCATTTTGAGAAATCGATTTACAGCAAAGGTGATTGGCTGAAGTATATTAAAGACTTAGGATTTGTTGCCAGTATCCGGTTTCCAGCATCTAGCAATTACGCCAACTCCGCAATCACCGTCCTGCCACCTTTGGTAACATCACCGGGCTTCACGACAATCGTTGCATCCAATGGGAGGAAGACATCCACACGTGATCCGAACTTAATAAAACCAAACTCCTGGCCTTGCTCTATTTTTTGTCCTTCGGAAATGTACCACTTAATCCTTCTTGCCAATGCACCTGCGACCTGACGGAATAAGATCTCGACACCGTTTGGTGTTTTTACTACTACTGTGGTACGCTCATTTTCTAAGCTTGATTTGGGATGCCAGGCAACTAAGTATTTTCCCGGATGGTATTTGAAATAACTGATCGTGCCACCGGCTGGCATTCTGTTCACATGTACATTTACAGGCGACATAAAAATAGAAACCTGCTTTCTTCTTCCTTTTAAATATTCGGTCTCTTCTGTTTCCTCAATCACAACAACTTTTCCATCCGCTGGTGCGAGTATTTGTTTTTCATTTTCGACAATCTTGAAAATCGGGTTACGGAAAAACTGAAGCACGACCAGGTAAAGGATGATGCTTGCTGCAATGACAAGGTTTTGCAACGCCAGGTTGTCGGGAAAGTATTTAGCAACCCCCCAGTTGATCCCAAAAAAAACAATGAGCAAAACAAATAATAACGTTCTTCCTTCCTTGTGTATAGTCATGATGATATTCTCAAAAAAAAGCGGTAGACCAAAGCCTACCGCAAAAATACTTTATTCAATTCATTTTAGCTTGTCCAAAACCCATTAATAACCACCGCGATACTTATAGGTTTTCGCAACTTTATCGATGGCCACCATGTAGGCTCCAATCCGCATAGTAACATTATAATTTTGTTGCGTTTTGAAAACGTTGTTGAACGCATCTTTCATAATCCTGTCGGATCTGCGGCTTACGCGCTCAGCAGTCCATTTATATCCTAAACGGTTTTGAACCCATTCGAAATACGAAACGGTAACACCACCTGCGTTGGCCAAAATATCCGGAACCACCATAATTCCTTTTTCATGGATGATGCCATCTGCTTTCGAGGAAGTCGGTCCGTTGGCACCTTCTACAATTAATTTTGCCTGAATCTTCGGTGCATTTTGGCTGGTGATCACATCTTCCGTTGCAGCTGGAACAAGAAGATCTACATTCAATGTCAGTAAATCATCCCCATGCATTTTTTCCGCTTCCGTAAAGCCTTCAAGCGTTCCTTTGTTGGCGTCACGATAGGCGAGCGCTTTTTCGATGTCTATGCCGTTGTCATTATAATAAGCACCGGAAATATCGCTGATGGCTTTTATGGTAAGCCCTCTTTCGTGCAATAGTTGTGCAGCCCACGAGCCAACGTTTCCAAATCCTTGCACGGCACAAGAAGCTTTGTACGGGTTGATCTTTAATTTTTCCATCGCGGCCATCGCAGAAACCATAACCCCACGGCCGGTAGCTTCGGTACGTCCCAGTGATCCTCCCAATACAATGGGTTTCCCGGTCACTACGGCATTGACAGTCATGCCCTGCTTGCGCGAATATTCATCCATTAACCAGGCCATTTCGCGTGGTCCCGTTCCCATATCGGGGGCAGGAATATCCTTGTCGCTACCAAACACATCGGCCATAGCCAGCGTGTAGGCACGCATCAATCTTTCAATTTCGCCTGCCGACATTTGGCGAGGGTTACAGGTGACACCACCTTTTGCGCCACCATAAGGAATATCCACCACGGCACATTTCCAGGTCATCCAGGCGGCAAGTGCCTTCACTTCGTCCAAATTCACGTGCGGATCGAAGCGGATACCGCCTTTTGAGGGGCCTAAAATATTGGAGTGGATAACGCGGTAGCCTTCAAACACGTGAATGCTACCATCGTCCATCGTCACCGGCAGCGATACAATCACTTGCCGTGCGGGCACTTTCAATACGTTGTAAATTTCTTCATCGATGCCCAGGATTTGGGAAGCCACATGGAATCGTGACATCATCGCTTCAAACGGATTCTCCTTGTCTTTTAAAGGAGCCGGTTCAATATAACTCATAGTCTTGTTTTAAAAAGTCCAACTATATGACGGCTATTCCGGCCAAAGGCACCGATACAGTCCGAAAACGGTTGCAAAGATATAGAATGTTCGATTGTTGTATCAATTTTTCAGAAAAAAAGCAATCAATGTATATCGATCTCTAGGTCAATTCATAAACCCAAAATGGGCATTCATCAATTTGCCTGCCTTTCAGAGAAACGAGTAGCATAGTTTAGCGGAACAATTCATAAAAACCCAAAATCATGAAAAAATTATTAACGTTTTTTATTCCGCTCCTGATCGTACTCGTGGGTTGTGACGGAGAAGATGTTTCGCCTCGTCCTATTGACCTTGTGATGAAGGACATTCGCAATAACCAAGACATTTTGAATCTCGCTTTTGAAAAAGGGGGGATATCTGTTGCAGCCGGGGATGTGAATGGTATAAAAGAAGAATCGCAATCAAAGCGTGAATTTATTTTAGCCATGACCGCTCTTACTGAGGAATTGTTTGTAAAAGCAATTGAAGAGACACACCCCAGCATGGCTGGCTACATTAAATTTGATGATATTAATGGAGAATCAACAGAGACATCCGCCCGCTTATTGGAACTCCTTACCAATGGCGGTGAAGAACCCCTGTCTGATTACTATAGTTTATTAAAGAAAGAGATTGGTGAAGTTAGCCCTGCTGAATGGACGCTGATCAAAAATTATCGCGATGCAACGGGCGCAGATGTGCCACTGGAGGAGATGACCCTTAATTATGCGCAAGTATACGCAGCTTATGAGTTAAAAGACTTAGTGATTTCATCTGCAAGTGATCAAGAGCAAGCGGAGGCGATAGAAGATTTGGCCAGGAAAGAAAATATACCCCCGGTAATGGTTGGGTTGCTTTTGCCAGCGGTTCAAAAGATGAAAGAAGAAGAAACAGCGGATCCTCTAACAGCCTGGTTGGATAGCGCAGTAGGGGAAGCCATTAGTGGTGGTTTGGATAGGGATATTATCCGCAGGTTTAAAGCGGCAGGTTATTTAGCCGGTCTTGATCAATTAATCCACAGCAGATATGATAACTCGAATCAACAATCAGCCTCAGCGCAGATTTTGCAAGCCAACTTCGAAGCAACGATGATGTTTGCATGGGCTGAAGTTTGGGAGCAGATGGAAAATTAGAGAGATCGAATAGTATAAAAAAGCAAGATCTATTTGTTGGGTCTTGCTTTTTTTTAGTCATTCGATGAGATCACGATCACCCAAACAAATCACTACTGAGATAACGATCCCCGCGGTCGCATACAATGTGAACGATCACACCGCTTTCGATTTCATTTGCAATTTGTAAGGAAGCATACAATGCACCACCACTGCTCATGCCTGCCAATACTCCCTCTTTCTTTGCCAGACTTCTTGTCATTTCTGTTGCATCTTCTTCGCTGATATCAATTACCCGGTCGACTCGGTGGGGTTCAAAAATCTTTGGCAGAAATTCCGGAGACCAGCGCCTGATACCTGGAATGCTGGAACCGTCTGTAGGTTGGGTGCCTACAATTTGAATGTTGGAATTTTGTTCTTTCAGATAGCGGGAAACACCCATGATGGTTCCGGTGGTGCCCATCGCTGAAACGAAATGGGTGACTTCTCCTTTGGTATCGTGCCAGATTTCCGGGCCGGTTGTTTTGTAATGCTGACCGTAGTTATCCGGATTGGCAAATTGGTCCAGCATAAAGTAGTTTTCCTTTTTGGCCATTTCTTCTGCCAGCGTACGCGAATATTCAATTGTTTTTTCTGCGGGTGTTAAAATTACTTTCGCACCGTAAGCTTCCATGCTAAGTACGCGCTCACGTGTGGAATTATCAGGCATGATCAACGTCATCTCTACACCCATAATGCTGGCAATCATCGCGAGTGCAATACCGGTGTTGCCGCTGGTAGCTTCTACCAACCGATCTCCTTTTTTAATTTCACCGCGATCCATGGCGCCTTTGATCATACCATACGCAGCACGATCTTTTACGCTTCCCCCCGGATTGTTTCCTTCCAGCTTGCCGAAAATTTTTACACCGGATTTTAAGTTGAGATGTTGGTATTCGACAAGCGGAGTGTTGCCGATCAGGTCTTCAATTTTCATTTGTAAACAGTTGGGTTGAAAGAATTTTTTGCTTTTGGATTTTTAAGAATGCTGACCGTTAAAGATGATGGTTTCTTTATCCCCGTTGTTACTCATCTCTGCTTTATAATAAATCTTTGATTGTGCCGGGACACTTCGCGTGAGCCACACATTGCCACCAATGATCGAATCGTCACCAATATGGGTATTCCCACCAAGAATAGTAGCGCCCGCATAAATGACTACACGATCGCCAATGGTAGGATGGCGTTTGGTTTCTGCATCTTCTTTTTCAACACTTAGTGCACCCAAGGTTACACCCTGATAAATTTTTACATGGTCGCCAATGATGGTTGTTTCGCCAATCACCACACCCGTACCGTGGTCGATACAAAAGGAATGACCGATGCTTGCGGCCGGATGAATGTCGATGCCGGTTTTACTATGCGCATATTCGGAGATCATGCGGGGGATCAATCCAACTTTAAGTTCATGAAGAATATGCGCAATCCGGTGTGCTGCAATTGCGAAGAAGCCGGGATAGGTTCGGATGACCTCGGTCTTGCTTTTGGCAGCGGGGTCACCGTTGAACAATGCGGTAACATCTTCTTCCAATCGTTCGAGCAGGTTTTGCAAGGCATCAAAAAAATGTTGAGTAATCTCAGCGGGGTTTTCTTTTGATTTCGTTGGGTTCTTCGTCAGGATTTCCTCCAACTGAAGCTTTAGTTTTTCCAGGTGTAGTTTGAAGGCGCGTTGTGATGTAAAATGGTGTTTCGTGAAATCCGGAAACAAGATGGCCAGTACATCAGTAAACCATTGGCTCACCGTTTCAGGGGATGGACACTTGGGACAATCGAGTTGCCGGGTGTAGAGGGTAGTGATAAAGGCTGGTGTCATAATAGGTTAATTATATTGGTCTGAAAAGAGTTCAACGAAGTAGATATTAACAAACATCTTATTTCAAAGATAAATTAATCCATGTTTCGAATAGAGTTGCTCTCCCAACGAAACGGCTATTACACAAGAAGGTTAAATATTCTTGATTAATGTTTTTATGTAATTGATTTGAGTTCTGTCTCTAAATTGATTCGTGCGCTTGTTTCATATCGGTCTGAGAATTCTTTTGTTTTATAGATGCGTTCCATCGCTAGAAAATGCTGCAACACTTTTCTCCTTCCGGGATTGTACACAAAATCAGGGTAAAGGGAATACTCGCGTCTGATTTGTTTCGAATATGCTGCATATACTTCGGCTTCTGCTCCCAGGATGGAGAGATCAGCATCTGTAAATAAATTTGTTTGAAAATCGTGCGACTCATGCTTTTTTGTTGCCAAGATCATTTTTGCACAATTCTGGATTTCATCCGATGGGAATGAAATAATCTTTAGCCTATCTATTGCCAGTTCAGCACTGCGTTCTTCATTATCGCTTCTCAATACATTGTAGATGATATCGTGATATGCGATGGCGAAGATAACCGTATTCCAATTGGAAAAACTTGCTCTATAGTTTTGTAATTCTTCAAACATGGAATTTAGATGGACTAGTGTATGATAATGCCTTTTCGGTTTGGAATAGTTTTTCTCAATCTCATCCCAAAGCAATTGGTGTTCCTTTGGTGATGCGTGATTTTTGAGGCTTGTTAGAAACTCCTGCTTGATCAAAGTGTGTTTGCTTTCGCTATTAATCCATCAACGCCTGATAAATCAACGCGCGTAATTTATTGTGGTCATCCAATCCGCCATCGGGGATCAATTGCGTAAAGTAGACCACCACCAATTCTTCTTTTGGATCAACCCAATAGTTTGAATGGTAGGCACCACCCCATCCGTATTCACCTACGGAACCCAACAAACCTTTTGCGCCCACGTCTTCTATCACCGAAAATCCAAGTCCAAAGCCAGTACCGCCTACCCACGGAAACATACCGTCTTTTAAATGATTAACCGTCATGAGCTCGACAGTCTTGCGTGAAATAATGCGCTTGCTATTATACGTCCCGTTGTTCAACATCATTTGAAGGAATGTTGCGTAGTCCGTAGCGGTGCTCAGAAACCCCGCGCCACCTGAAAAACTTTTTCGCGGACCATCAACATACGCCCCTTGACCGACCATGCCTCCTGGTTCAGGTGCTTTTTTTAATCCATTGTTTTCGGGTGAATACACGATTGCTAATCTTTCTTTTTTATTCTTTGGAAGATAGAAATGCGTGTCATTCATACCGAGCGGATCAAGGATTAGGTTTTTAAGAAACGCATCCAACGATTCACCCGAAACCACTTCAATCAATGCACCCAGGATATCGGTGCTATATCCATATTCAAATTTTTCACCTGGCTGTGCTTCAAAAGGCAAGGCCGCCATTCGTTTTACCGTGGCAAGAATAGGCTCATCACGATCGGCAAAATACCAACCCTGGATTTTCGCTTGTTCCCATTTATCTTTCGCAATGCCCCATCCATAGCCAACACCGGCAGTGTGCGTAAGTAAATCGCGAATGGTAATCGGACGGTTTGCTTTCACCACTTCATATCCACCGCCTTCTTTCGGTACAGCCACAGTGGTTTCTTTAAACTCCGGAATATACTTCCCTATCGGATCGGAAATGACCAGCCTGCCTTCTTCCTGTAAGATCATAACGCCAACACTCACGATGGCTTTTGTTTGGGATGCAATGCGAAAAATCGAATTGTCTTTCATCGGTATGTTGTTTTCGATATCACTTTTGCCAAACGATTTAAAGTATGCAACCTGTCCACGTCTCGTTACCAACACCACCGCGCCCGCTAGTTTTTGATTATCCACATACCCTTGAAAAGTTTTTGTTAAATACTGCAGCCGCGTGGAGGACATGCCTACTTTTTCTGGGGAGGTTTTTACAAGTTCCTGTGCAGCGAGGTTGAGCTGAAGTAGGAATGCAAGGAAAAATAAAAGTGAGTAGAAGTGTTTGGCCTTCATGATGGTTGTAAAGTTTTACAAAATTCTACTGTAATATAGTGTGATGGGTTATGCAAGGCAAATTTTGGATAGGAGAAGGAAAGAATCAATTCGCTATCCCGAGAAGAAAATTTTACTGCGTAAATTTTTTATAGAGCACATAGCACAGTCCACCCATCAGAAGGGTGGCAATTATATCCCAAGGATCTATGGGTTTTCCCAACAAGGGGTGTGCTATTTCATACACCACTACACTAATGGTAATGGTTTTGATCAGGAACAAATGTTGTATTCTTCCCTGACCAAAGATGCCAATCAAAACGAAAATCGTGGCGACTGTTCCCAATGAGTTTCCGATCGTATCGGCAATATGAAAATCATTGATGTTGTTTTTGTAAATGTAGGGACGATAGAAAGGCCGGGCTATAAATTCGTAGATAAGGATAGCCGTAAATCCAATTGCAAAGTTGATGATTCGTTCACGGGTCAACTTCCAGGTCGTAATTCCGTGTTGGATTTCTTTGAGGTTCATTTCAGTGCAAACATAACCGGAAATCCTGTTTTCGCTCGTACCGTGCGACCACTTTGCTGGGCAGGTATCCAGTTGGGCATTAGTTTAACTACCCGAATAACTTCTTTGTCGAGGGAGGGATAAAGTCCTTCTTCTATTTTTATACTTTCTGGTTTGATGCTTCCGTCCCTTTCCACTACAAAACTAACAACAACCCTTCCTTCAATTTCTGCTTTCCTTGCATCTTTGGGATATTTGATTTGGCTGCCGATAAATTCATACAACGTATTGATCCCACCCGGAAACTCCGGTCCTTCCTGAGGAACCAATATAATTTTTTGTGTGGAAGTTGAGTCGATAGACTCTTGAGCAAAGAGGTTTGAGGTGGTGAATAAGATTGTAATGAGGAGGATGTATTTCATTTTTTTTCTATCTAATAGGTAGTGGTGGTGTAAAATTTAGGATTGGTGACAACACCAACGCAAAGCAAGAAAGGTTGATGATTAAATATATGCGTTGTTTTTCATTTTTATGTTATCGACATTTCCAGCGAGCTCAATTAATCGTAGACTGAAAGTTTCAAATTCCTTTTCGGTTCTAAATTTCAATTGAACTGCATCTGTTTTTGAGTCCAGTCGAATTCTAAAACGTTCATATTTAAAGTCACGGATATCTACTTCCCACATATTGACTACCTTGATGATGACAGGGTAGGAGCCATCAATAATTAATTTATCGTCTGTCAGTTCAATGTTTCCGGAGCGCCAACGGAATAGCCATAATCCGAACCCTACCACAAGATGCAAAACTGCAATATTGTTTAGGTCCCAAAATATTTTGGGCATTATATAAAATAATGCAAGTGCTTGCATTTCAGGTATAGCATTCCTAAAAGGATACCACATTAAATCGCAAATAAAGAAAACCAACATGGAGAATACGAGGAGAACAGTGGCTACCTTCTTAATTGGTGTGGGATGATATTTAACGGTGTATTTTATTCGCACGAACTGAAGTTAACACTTTGCCCAACGCAATGACACATGTATTATTATTGTCCGAGTGTTCTCTGAATTGACTAATAAGAAACACCAAATAACAAGACTTCATCATTGTTGTCGTCAATGTAATGTGTCCTGTCTTGCTCCTGAATTTGCAGTCGCTTGTAGGTAATTTGTGCAACGTCAGGTTTTTTTTTAGTGTATTTTCCTTCCTGAGTCTCGGTAATAAAATTCAAGAGTGTTTTAGTCGTTTCACCGTCAAAGTCAACCTTAATTTTAAGCGTTTCTGACATGTTTTGGGTTATTTGAAGGATACCTTTCTTTTAGTCTGTGACTCAACTTGATTCTTAATAGGCTTTAAATCTAGAGCAAAGTTACAATTATTACAAACAAGAATTTCATTGTCCTTGACATTCGGGTTAATTGGCAGTTTAGCTGTCTTTATTTGAGGACTATCAAGATCCATATATCCCTGTACTTTATGTCGGGTGCCACATTTGGGGCATTGGATATCCAATTCTATAGCATCTACAGGTTTTTGTTGTCCTCGTGACGGGAGCGGATTTGAAATTGGTAAATTGCTTCCAGGATTTACTGTAAATGTTTTTGAAATTTTAAGATCATCAACAAAGAACATTTTATAAACGCTTGAGCCATCAAGAATAAGTCTTATTACGGTCTTTACTCTATAGACTATGTCAGCAAGTTTGGGGTCGTCATCAATTCTTTCGATAATCAAATCTTCCTTTAGGTCTTCTATTTTTAATGATCGTCCATGCGTGCGCCATGTGGTATGGTCACAAAACATGTCAGCAACTTTATTCGCTCTTTCTTTCCGCATCTGAGCGGTCACCGGTGTTTTTGATTGTCGCGTTATTGTCCAGTTTTTGAATTTATGTTCTTCTAACCAACATTTTACCAAGTCCTTTGCAAATTCAAGCGAGTTTATAACTCCGTATAATTCTCCGGGTGAAATTTGAGCAACCATTACTGCATCAAAAGGATTTAAGTTACCATTTTCCGCAGCCTCTTGCCTCTTTGAGTCAACCCATTCCTTGTAATCATGTGCCGAAACAACTGACCGTCCAATTCTGACTTGTGCATCTATTGGGCCTAAACTCCCAGTGTCAGTCATATAAATGTTATTACCAGAAAGGACTAAAATTGTTCCTGCGCTTTTTGCTTCACCCGCAATTACGAAATTTACCTCATCAAATTTCCTTCGTAAGAACTTAGCAATTTCCTCTGCGGCTTCACCACTTCCTCCTGGTGTCTCAATATAAAAGTCTATTTTTTTCTGAGTCGATTCACGAAGCATGTCTTGGATATTATAAAAATCATCCTGTACCATACTAACATCAATTCCTCTTGTTCGACCTTTATTAATGTCGGCTGCATAGATAAACATATAACGTCCGGTATGTCTATTATACAACTTGATGAGGCGTTGAAGTTCATTTTGAAGGTCAATTAGTCCCATCCGTTTTGAAATATACTCATTAAGAATACTTGCCATAAGCGAGATTGTTAGATATTAATTAGTTTGAGAATTACTACTCAACCGCCCTTTTCACCATCAAGTTTTTGACGACCTTGAAAAAGAACAATGACCAACCACAAATCTCAAGAACACTACCAATAAAAAGCAAATCATCGGCACTTGGATAATGAAGGATTTTGATAAAAGCTCCTGCGATGATGGATATCATACCAAGAACGATAAGAATAACAGTGTAACGGATTTTCATAATACTATCGGTTAGTTAACCGAAAGTATCAAAAGATTTCGAGATATGCTATGAAAATTTTAAGCGCGAATTATTTTTTGTATTTGCTGAAAAGCTCCATCGTATAATCCAGCAAATCAACACCGCCATGTTTTCCATGGCCGGGGATTACATACTGCACATCGGTAAATCGGTTTTTAACACTCAATACCGTTGCTGACCATTCCGGCAAAACGGATTCTTCAATATATCCTTCGTTGGCGTTCAGGGCTTTTATCAAGCATCCACCAAAAAGTACTTTCTCCTGTGGGATGTAGCTTACGCTATTGTCTATCGTATGGCCACGTCCTGCGAAAAAAGTGGTTACTTCCGTGTTGCCAATAGTGGTAATGTGTTGATCGGTAAAACCAATGGTCGGAATTTCTTTTCCGGATTCTTTTGCGAGTCGGATGGTTTCAACATTGGCGAGGGAAGGGATTCCCGCTTCATGAAAAACAGGAAGTCCACCGAGGCAATCTTCATGCGAATGGCTTACAAACACAGTTTTGATGGTTGCGCCTTGCGTTGTTTGAATCCATTCAATCAGCTCGCGTGACGCCTCATCAGTGGCAGGAGTATCGAATACCATCGCCTCGTTTTCGTTGATGTAGATCAACCCGTTGCACGGTACTTTTCCGAAATCATTGGTTTGTAAATAGGAGGTATGGATAAAGGTGTTGTTTGTTAATTTTGAAATTTCGAGCAACTCGGTTTTATACAATTCATTGGAAGGAGAACAAGAAATAAAACAGGTGATAAAAGCAAAAACAAGGAAAGCGAATTTCATTTTCACATTCATCATTAAAAAATCTCCATATACGCGGTAATAAAAGGCGCAGAGATCAACAATCCGTCAAACCGATCCAGGAAGCCACCGTGGCCCGGCAGACTGTTACCAGAGTCTTTGATTTCGATGCTACGCTTTAGTAATGACTCCACTAAATCACCAAACGTGCCACCAATGATGATGATAACCGCCACAACAAACCAGCCGGTCGGGCTCATGGTGGTGCAATAGCGGGAGATGAAATACGCAAAGACCAATGCAAGCACAGCGCCACCGACAAAACCTTCCCAGGATTTTTTTGGGGAGATACGTTCGAAGAGTTTTCGTTTCCCAAAAAGTGTTCCCGCAATGAATGCGCCTGAATCACTCGCCCACAGGATAAACAAACAACCAAAAAGGATTTCGTAGTTATAGTATCCGTTTTCAAACGATGCAATGTTCAACAACGAAAAAGGAATGGCTACATAAAAGATTCCGAGAAAGGTAAAGGCAATATTCGTGAATGGCTTTTTCTCTTGTTTTTTATAAAGTTTAATAAGGTACACCATCGTGATCAATGGAAAGATCAAATAGTAATACACTTGTGGTATATCGCCCCGTGAAATAAAAAACGACATTGAAAAAATAGTAATGCCGCAGATGGTGCCGAATGTTTTTTGCGGGATCATGCCATCCAATAACGTGAGTGCATAGAATTCCCATAAGGCCAATGCGGAAATTGTAAGGAACAATGCAAAGTATGTCCAGTCACTAAAGACCACACAAAAAATAATTACCGCAGCACCAGCCAATCCTGTGATGATGCGTTGTGTTAAGTTGTTATATTTTGATAGAGGTTTCGTCAAGCGGAAAGTTGTTTATTGGAATAATGTCTATAAAAAGCAGTGAGCAAGAAAGTAGTGAGTCCTGCACTTATCGCCACCATTTGCCACGGCAAAGCTTCGGTACTTTCAAGGTCATATTCAAAAGCACCTTGTTGATAAAAGTAAAGTGCTGTAACAGATGCAGCATTGTTAACAAAGTGTGCAAACATGGCCAGGCTTAAACTTCCCGACCAATGATATAAATATCCAAACAATGCACCGAGGAACATACGCGGTACGAACCCGAAGAATTGCATGTGCATGGTGCTAAACAAAATGGCAGCTAACCAAATCGATACATGCACATTGACGCCTGATTTAATAAATTCTTTTTGCAGCAATCCCCGAAAGACCAATTCTTCACCGATGCCCGGCAATACGGCAATCACAAAAAGCGCCAACAACAATTGCCCGGTAGTTTCAAAGTTGGTGAGGAAAGTGGTAACTTTTTCAGCAAAATCTTCTTTTTCCCGCGCCCATTCTTCCAGGCCTTTTAGCGATTCCGGAAATGTGATGTTGGAATTCCATTCAATGAAAAACGAGTTCACACCAACAAAGACAACCACTGTTAAGATGATGAGTAAAATGGGTTTGATATCAAATTGATCTTGCTTGAAGAAATCAGTTACCGATCTACGAATGGCCAACAACAACAACGAAGGGCCAACGATCAATCCCACGAAAGTGGCACACCCCTGCATAATGTAGAGCGGGATTTTAATTTCCGGATGTGCCGTAGGGTTTTGGATAGCTTCCACCAACTCCGTCAAACTTCCATCGTAAAAAGGGATGGCGACCATGATACCCACAAGCGGCCCGACAATCCCAAACCCGATTAAAACGGTTACGAGTGTAAGGAAAATCACTAAAAGCGGATGGGTGTCCGGGGAATTACGTATCAAGGGGTCCGTCATTTCTTGTGGAATTGTACTAGCTTTGCAGCCAAAACAAGCGATAAATCGGCAATTAACCAATTTAAGCTTGTTTGCACAATGTTTAAGTAGCGCGTCATTCAGCGCGGAAGCGATGAATTTTTGGGTTAATAAGTAAAATGGTAAAAATCGGTAACATAGCATTGGGTGAATTTCCCTTATTGCTCGCACCCATGGAGGACGTGAGCGATCCGCCTTTTCGTGCGGTGTGCAAAGAGCATGGTGCCGATTTGATGTATACGGAATTCATTTCTTCCGAAGGGTTGATCCGCGATGCAGCCAAAAGCCTCCAAAAACTCGACATCTTCGAATATGAACGTCCGATTGGGATTCAACTTTTCGGAAGTGAGATCGACCACATGAAAATGTCGGCAGAAATTGCCACGAAAGCCAATCCTGATTTAATCGATATCAACTATGGTTGCCCCGTGAAAGCGGTGGCTTGTCGCGGTGCGGGTGCTGCACTTTTGCAAGATATTCCCAAGATGGTGAGTATGACTTCCGAAATTGTGAAGAGCACGCATCTTCCTGTTACAGTGAAAACGCGCCTGGGCTGGGATGAAAAAACCAAAAATGTAGTAGATACTGCCGAGCGCTTGCAAGACATCGGAATCCAGGCGTTGACGGTTCACGGTCGCACCCGTGTACAAATGTATAAGGGCAGTGCCGACTGGACTTTGATTCGGGAGATCAAA
>JBGTGG010000254.1:0-22662 GCA_041746855.1 Cyclobacteriaceae bacterium
GAGAATACAGTTGTGTTGCTGATGGGAGACCATGGCTGGAATTTGGGCGAACATGGTCTATGGTGTAAGCATTGTAACTTTTACACATCGCTTTCCACTCCGTTGATCATATCCGCACCTGGAATGAAGAATGGAAATGTGGCCAACACACTTGCTGAATTCATTGATATCTATCCTACGCTTGCTGAGTTAAGTGGACTTCCAATTCCAAAAACAGTTGAAGGAAAGAGCCTGCTTCCTATCTTGAAAAACCCTGAGTTAGAACATAAAGATTTTGTTATTTCCAAATGGGATGAAGGGCTTACGCTCACCAGTCAACAATATGCCTTCACCGAATGGCGCACGGAAAAAGATAGTTTAATTGCTAGAATGTTATATGATCATCGCGTTGATCCTAAAGAAGAAAATAACCTCTCTAATGAAACTAAAAATATTTCGTTGATGGACTCCTTGAGTAAGTTGATGATGGCCAATCGCGGTGCAGATTACTTTATCAATACTGAAATAGATTCAACCAAATTGGCTGAGAAAAAATAAATACCTACACATGAAGGATTTTCGATGCCATACAAAACCCAGCACGCGTTCGCCTTTGAAATTAGTATTTTTTAAAGGTGTTTTAGTTGGCTTTTTTATCATCCTAATAGTAGGATGTGAAACCAAGAATGAAAATACCCAAACTGGTATTTTAGATCAAATCGTTGTGGATTCTGTTGTTGCTGATTTTCCTGTGGATTTCAGTTTTGTATCGCAAGATGAATGGCAATTTGTTGGATACTATAATAAAGATCGTGCATTGACCATCGCTTCCCGAAAAGTAGATGATGAAAAGTGGGAGTACCAAGTGCTGCCAACAAAAGTTGGTTGGGATAGTCACAACCGAATTGAGATGGCCTTCGATAGGAAAAATCATCTGCACGTAAGCGGTAATATGCACAACGATTCGATGACCTACTTCAAAATGGAAAAGGCTTATGATGTTAAATCTATAAAGCGCGTATTTCCATTAGTGGCAGTGGAGGATGAACTGAAAAGCACGTATCCTAGTTTTTTAAAAGGACCTGAAAATGAATTGGTATATTCTTATCGTAAAGGAGGAAGCGGCAATGGCATCACTATTTTAAATGTGTATGACGAAGCTACTAATTCATTTCATCGCTTGCTTGATACGCCTTTATTTGATGGGCTCAACGAAATGAGTTCGTACTTCAGTGGCCCAATGTTGGGGCCCGATGGCGCTTATCATTTAACTTGGGTGTGGCGTGATACTCCACGGGCTGAAACCAATCATGATATTTCGTATGCAGTTAGCGAAGACTTAGTGCATTGGGAGACACTTGATGGAACGAAGATGCAACTTCCAATAACTCCCCGTAACCACGAGTTTGTGGTTGATCCTGTGCCTGCCGGTGGAGGCGCTATTAATGGAGGCTTGCGATTATTTTTTGATGAAGCTCAACGTCCACTAATTGTTTTTATGAAATACGATGAAGCAGGAATGAGTCAGCTGTATATAGCTAAAGCTGTTGATGGTCTGTGGCAGATTAAGAAAATTTCGGATTGGGATTATCGATGGAATTTTTCTGGCCCGGGAAGTCTAGGTTCTGACATCAGAATAACAAAAGCAAAAGTATTGCATGACACCATTACAATTGACTACTGGCATATTAAAAGAGGCGATGGCTCGCTTTATGTTCATTTAAATAATTTAAATCTTTTGAATGATAAACAAATAATCAAAAATGAAAAGAGTATTTATCCTACTGAATTAATGCATGCAGCTAATGATAGTCTTCAGGTGCATTGGTTGCAAAGCAATAGCAATAGTGATGAAGCTGGTGATTACGTTTTACGATGGGAGACAATGGGCAAGCGAAGGTTTTATAAGCCTCGTGAAGTGCCGGTACTCCCAAGTGTATTAACAATGTATAAGATTAAAAAAGAAGAAAACTATGAATAAGCTAATCTTAAGTTTTCTGGTTTTATTATTTAGTCTTAGTTGGGTTGCGGCAAGCGCGCAAGTCATTGGAATATTTATAGACACCCAGGTTAGCCAAAGTGTATTCGCGGCAAATGATGTAAAAGCAGCATTCGAGCGAAAGGGTTATACGGTAGAGTTATTATCACTTGCTAAACTTTCAAAATCCTATAAAAATCAAAAGGTAGTATTAATAGCTACATCCGATAATAAAACTGTAAGGATGCTTAAGGAATCTGGAGGCACAAAGATCCCAGCGTTAGGGGGGCAATCTTTTGCAATCCAAACGATTATGGAACCAGTAAAAGCATACTGGGTAATTGGGGGTGATAGCAACGGTGTTATGTATGGAGGATTACAACTTGCCGAAAACATTGACCTGGTTGGTGTAGATGGAATCTTTAATGAAGTACAAAGTCCAGATATATTGAATAGAGGTATAAAATTTAACGTCCCTTTTGACAAACGAAGTCCAACCTATTACAGCAGTGGGTTTAGTGAAAATGATTTCCGAGGTACTTCTTCTAAAATTGCGGTTGAACATATTTGGGATTTGGATTTCTGGTCTTCCATGTTTGATGAATTAGCGAGGCATCGCTACAATGCCATTTCATTATGGTCACTTCATCCCTTTACATCCATGATCAAGTTACCGGACTATCCGGAGGTAGCGATTCAAGATGTAGAAGGGTTTAATGGGTTTTCTAAAAAAATGTCAATTGATGAGAAGATTGAATTTTGGAAGGCCGTGATGCAGTTGGCAAAAAACAGGGGCTTTGATTTTTATATTTATAATTGGAACATTTATACGTATGGTGCTACCGGTAAATACGGTATTGACAATGATCCTAAAAATCCACAGACAATTGCGTACATGCGCGCGTGCATGACCAAGCTTTTAGAAACATATCCTGATTTAAAAGGATTTGGAATCACCGCAGGTGAAAACATGGTGCCTCTTAATAATGAAGAAGAAGCAAAATGGACATGGGCAACCTATGGTCAGGGTGTTTTGGATTTTGCTAGCGCACATCCTGAAAGAAAGATTGTGTTTATTCACAGATATCATGATGCAGGTGGTGCTGAAGTAGCTGAAAACTTTAAACCGCTTCTCGATTTACCCAATGTTCGTTTTGACTTTTCCTTTAAGTATGCTGTTGCACATATTTATTCTACTCCTACCCCTGAATGGATACGGACTAGAAATGGCGATGTGCCTGCACAACTTATTGGATTGAACTTAAAAACATGGATTGAATTGCGAAACGATTCGTTCTATTATTTGCATTGGGGCGATCCTGATTTTGTAAAAGCATATTTAAATGGAATTCCCGAAAAGGAGCGAACGTTTCAAGGCTTTTTTATGGGTGCAGATGGCCTTACGCCCACCTACGATTTTATTAGCAAGGCAGATTGGCCAAAAGGCAAGTTGGAAATGCAACGGCTTTGGTATACTTGGATGTTATGGGGACGATTGTCGTACAACCCAAATCTCACCGATAGTTTTTTTGAGAACGTACTTGCATTTCGATATCCACAAGTTGAATCCAAAGAACTTTTTAGCGCTTGGAGTGAAGCGTCTAAAGGTTTACCACTTTTTACGGAAACAATACAAGGTACATTGATTTCAGATTTCAAATGGTATCCTGAAACGTGCATGTCAAGGCCAAATGGTTTTGTTACCATTTCCCAGATGATAGAGGCTGTTCCGCCACCGGGATCAAATACATGTAGCGTTGCTAACAGTGCTACGAAAAACTGTAGCAACAAAAAATCTACCTATCAAGTCGCTGATGAAATAGAAGCCCACGGGCAAAAGGCATTGAACGAAATTGGTAATCTGGAAATTGACCTATCCACAGAGTTGGGCACCAACATCGCAAATATAAAGACGATGTCTTATTTGAGTCTCTATTTTGCTGAAAAACTACGAGGAGCAACCTATTTAGAAGCGAAACAAACTGAAGCAGCAAAAGATGCGATGGGTGAGGCATATCAATATTGGATTCAATATAGTAAGCTGATGGACGACCTGTACATTGGACAAGACTTGCAGCGAACACGAACCATTACTACATGGAAGGCACTGGATGAAGATGTACTTGCAGAGTATACGAATCTTGGAGGAAGGTTGGAGCAATTAAATACTTTAAAAAAGTAAAAATTTAAAATTCATATGAAAAGTATTTGTAGGGTACGATTTTACCTCTTTTATGAACAGACATTTACCACAATGGTTTTTAATTTGCAGATAACGATTTTAAGTATAAATACATTTTCAAATAAAAGATGCATTTAACAAAAAGACTGTATGAAATTTTGCTTGGGACGCTCATCCTTTTGATTGTGCTGCTGATGATTTATTTATATTAGTATTAAGAATACATCGAATGAAAGATATAATGCTGTATAAAACAAATAGTAAAGATACCCATTGTTTGGTTTGGGGAGAAAGAGCCCTTCATCGTTTTTGTGGGTTTCGATGAGGGGCATCTTTCTATTTTGGAATACAAATCTCAATGCGCTTATTTTAGTGGCAAATAGAGACCACCAATGAAAACTGAAAACACATGAAATTAAAGTTCATTCTACTATCAATGCTTTTATTGGTATCCTCGCTGAGTGCCATTGCCCAACAAACGGATCAGCCCAATATTATTTTTATATTAACAGATGATCAGCGGTGGGATGCTCTTGGCTATGCTGGCAATACGCTCGTGAATACTCCGGAAATGGATGCACTGGCAAAGGCTGGTGTCTATTTTAAAAACGCATTTGTTACCACTCCGATTTGTGCAACCAGTCGTGCCAGCATTTTAACGGGCATGCAAGAACGTGCACACGGATATAATTTTCAGACTGGTCCCCTTAGTGAATCGTATATGCAAAATGCATATCCCAGACTGCTGAAAGAAGCAGGCTACACAACTGCTTTTTTTGGAAAGTTTGGTGTTAACTATGACGCAAAGGATAACTTATTTGATGTACATGATGATTACGATCGGAATAATCAATTCCGCGACAAGCGGGGATATTTTTATAAAACCCTCGGAGAGGATACGGTTCATCTAACGCGTTACACAGGTCAACAAGCGCTTGATTTTATTGGTAGTGTTGACAATAAAAAACCATTCTGCCTTTCGTTAAGCTTCAGCGCTCCGCATGCGCATGACCCGGCACCTGACCAATATTTTTGGCAAGACGAAACCAATTCCTTGCTTCAGGATGTCACGATTCCAAAAGCAGCATTATCGGAGGATAAATATTTCAATCAACTTCCGAAGCCGGTGCGGGATGGATTTAACCGACTACGCTGGACGTGGCGTTTTGATACTCCTGAAAAGTATCAGCACAGTGTAAAGGGTTACTATAGAATGATTGCTGGTGTTGATTTGGAGATCGCCAAGATCAGAAAGCAATTGGTAGAAAAAGGGTTGGATAAAAATACGATCATTATTTTAATGGGTGATAACGGATATTTTTTAGGCGAACGTCAACTCGCTGGGAAATGGCTCATGTATGACAATTCAATACGTGTTCCCTTGATCGTTTATGATCCACGAAACCTGAAGCATCAAGACATTGATGAAATGGCGTTGAACATTGATGTACCGGCTACTATTTTAGACTTGGCAAATGTAAAACAGCCTCCTACATGGCAAGGAAAAAGTTTGATGCCTATTGTGAATGCGCAAACCAAAATATTAAATCGCGATACAATATTAATTGAGCACTTGTGGGAGTTTGCTGAAATACCACCCAGTGAAGGCGTGCGCACAAGTGATTGGAAATATTTTCGATATGTTAATAATAAATCAGAAGAAGAGCTTTACGATTTAAAAAAAGACCCAAAAGAAACGACCAATTTAGCAAACAATAAAAAGTACAGAACGCAATTGCTAAACCTCCGTGCGAAGTGCGATGCAATGATAGAAGAAAAAAGTGACGCTTCCACAGCGGCACCCACAAGCCTAACAGTCGAGACCATTCGAAAACCAGGCCAAACAAAATTAGTAGATGCACATCCTGAATTTGGATGGCGCATTGCACCGATAGCAAAGTTCCAATCTGCGTATCAAATTTTACTGGCATCGTCAAAGCACAACATTGATAACAATATTGGTGATGTTTGGAATAGTGGACAGGTAAGGGGAAGTCAATCGAATAATGTAGGCCTAATAGGTACACCGTTAAAAGCAAACACTAAATACTTTTGGAAAGTAAGGATATGGGATGAAGACAACCGGGTTAGTCGATATTCAAAACCGCAGACCATACACATGGGTGTGGAAGGAAATAAATCAACAACACCAAATATTTTTCAGGTTGAACAAATCGTACCGGTAAGCATGAAGAAGGTGGGGGGCAATTCCTACTTTATCGACTTTGGTAAAGCTGCGTTTGCGAACCTTGAATTTAACTACACCACCAAAACAAATGATACCTTACTTGTGCGGCTTGGAGAACAATTGGATAACGGAACAATTAACAGAAAACCTCAAGGCCATATTCGATACCAGGAAATTAAGGTCCCTGTAAACACAAAACAAAAAAGGTATAAACTTCAACTTCCACCGGATGTAAGAAATACGAAGCCGATGGCCGTTGCATTACCGGATTCCTTTCCTGTGCTGATGCCGTTTCGCTATTGTGAACTCGAGAATGTAAAAAGTAACTTGGTAAAGGATGACGTTACGCAAGTTGCCTACTTCAATTATTTTGAAAATGATGAAAGTAGTTTTGTTAGTTCCGATACAACCCTCAATCAGATTTGGGAACTTTGTAAGTATTCCATAAAGGCCACCACATTTGCAGGGCTTTATGTTGATGGCGACCGCGAGCGGATTCCCTATGAAGCCGATGCCTATCTCAATCAGCTTAGCCACTATACAACAGACCAAGAATATGCAATAGCGCGTAGTACGATCGAGTATTTTATGGAGCACCCAACCTGGCCAACCGAATGGCAGCAACATGTAGCGCTTATGTTTTATGCCGATTACATGTATACAGGAAATACAGAATTGATCGAAAAGTATTATGAAGAATTGAAATACAAAACCTTGATGGAATTGGCACGAGAAGATGGTTTAATCAGTTCAGCGTCAGCAAAAAATACTCCTGAGTTTATGAATAAACTCGGCTTCAAAGATCCTAATGCCAGACTTAAAGATATAGTTGATTGGCCCCCAGCTCAAAAAGATACAGACTGGAAACTGTCGACACCAGAAGGTGAACGCGATGGTTTTGTATTTATGCCTATCAATACAGTGATCAATTCTTTTTTTTATAGGAATATGGAAATCATGGCGGAGTTTGCACACGTGCTAAACAAACCGGAAGAAGAATTGGATTTTCGATTACGTGCGTTGCAAGCCAAGCAAGCAATCAATGATAAACTTTTTAATAAAAAAACAGGCGCGTATGTAGATGGTGAAGGAACAGATCATTCATCACTTCATTCCAACATGATGGCATTGGCTTTTAATATTGTTCCAAAACAAAATATTGAATCCGTTGTGAAGTTTATAAAATCACGAGGCATGGCATGTAGTGTTTATGGTTCGCAATATTTGATGGATGGATTATACAACGCTGGTGAAGCGGACTATGCTTTTAAATTATTGACCGCAACTGATGATCGCAGTTGGTGGAATATGATAGCCATTGGCTCAACCATTACCCTCGAGGCGTGGGATATGAAATACAAACCGAATGCTGATTGGAACCATGCTTGGGGTGCTGTTCCGGCCAATGCAATACCAAGAGGATTGTGGGGGATTCAACCGAAGGTACCGGGATATAAAGTGGTAACAATAAAACCTCAACTTTCAACCCTTACCAACACCAGCATTAAAGTGCCAACGGTGTTGGGCGAAATTGTAGGCGAGTATAAACGCGTGAATGGAAGGCTTCAAAAATATACGATTGTATTGCCCGCCAACATGCTCGGTGAGTTTGAAGTGGCAACATCCCCAGATGATTTGGTGACCTTGAATGGAGAGAAAGTAAACATGGCATTTAAATCCATTCGGTTGGAACCGGGCATAAATGAAATTGTAATAAAAGTAAATTCATTTTAACTGTAGATATATCGGTGTCCTACACCTTTTCTCATAAATTAAAAAAACATGAAACACACTCCAGGAATATTTCTTTTAATGCTTTTAGCAATTAGTTGTGCTGAAAAACCCACCGCTACTATTGATGGTGAACTCAAACAATGGCACCGTATTACCCTAACGTTTGACGGCCCCATGACAAGCGAGATGGATGAAGAAAACCCATTTTTGAATTATCGAATGGATGTTACCTTTTCCAATGATGGAAAACAATTCGTTATTCCTGGTTTTTACGCTGCGGATGGTAATGCGGCTGAAACGAGTGCAACCGAAGGAAACAAATGGCAAGTTCGGTTCACACCAAATGCAATGGGTGAATGGAAGTATGTTGTCTCCTTTAAAAAGGGAAATGAGGTTGCTATTACAGATGATATTGCTGCTGCAAAAAGTGGAGGATCATTGGACGGGTTAAAAGGTTCGTTCACGATCAGTGCTTCTGATAAAGTAGGAATTGACAATCGTGCAAAAGGTAGATTGAATTATGTGGGCGAATCGTACCTGAAGTTTGCTGGCAATGACGAATACTTTATCAAACTTGGGGTTGATGCACCAGAGAATTTGTTGGCGTATGCGGATTTTGATGCCACCCCCAATGTTGGGGATCGATTGAAAAATTGGCAACCGCACAATAGAGACTACACAAATGCAGGTGATAATTTTCTATGGCAAAATGGAAAAGGTAAAAACCTACTAGGCGCAATAAATTATCTGGCAAGTGAAGGCCTGAACGTTTTTTCATTTCTGACTTTCAATGTAGATGGTGATGACCGCAATGTATTTCCCTATTTATTAAATACTGCTGAAGAAGAGTATAAGGCATATGCGGATGACAAGAAAAATATAAATGCGTGGGAAACCATGTTTGATAAAACCCGCATGGATGTTTCCAAACTAGAACAATGGGAGCGCATATTTGAGTATGCCGAAACGCAAGGGATGTTCCTTCATTTTAAAACCCATGAAACCGAAACGGATCACTTGATGGACAAAGGTGTATTTGGTGTGGAAGGAAAATTATACTATCGTGAATTGATTGCCCGCTTTGGCCATCACTTGTCGATGAACTGGAATTTGGGGGAAGAGAATAATCAACCTACCGAGGAGGTTTTGAAAGTAGCCAACTACATAGCACAACTCGATGCTTACAAACATCACTTAGTCATTCATACCTTTCCAAATAAAGATGATCGGTATCAGGATTTTATTGGCGATCAATCCCCGCTAACGGGTGCATCCCTTCAACTTAGTGATCCTATGTTTTTTGATGTTCATCCACGTGTATTAAAGTGGAAAGCGAAATCAGATTCAACTGGTAGAAAGTGGGCATTATCAGTGGATGAACCCGGGAAAGCAAATGTTGCTTTGCTACCCGATGCTGAGGACAGCACCCATCATGAAGCACGGGGCAATGCACTGTGGGGAACATTGATGGCCGGTGGGTATGGTGTTGAGTGGTACTTTGGTTATGCAAGCCCGCACTCAGATTTAACGTGTGAAGATTTCCGCAGTCGTGATTTGTTTTGGGATCAGAATAAACATGCACTCGATTTCTTTAAAAATTATATTCCTTTTTGGGAAATGCAACCTTCCGATGCGTTGACTTCTGATTCGCTTGCATATTGCTTTGCAAAAAAAGATGACATCTATGCGGTCTATCTGCCGATGAAACTGCAAACCACTTCCCTTGATTTGGGAGACACAGGAAGAGAATATTCTATTTTGTGGTACGATCCACGCAATGGAGGAGAACTGGTTGAGGGTTCGGTAAAAAGTATCTTAGCAAAAGGCAGTGTATCACTTGGCTTTCCTCCAAATAATAAAGCGATGGATTGGGTCGCGCTCATTAAGGCAAAAGAATAGACATCAGAAAAGTGAAGAGGGGCATCGGATATATTGCGGCTATATTGTTTGTGTTTTTGCTTCTGAGTTGTCATCAACCGGAGGGAACCGATACAAAATATTTGGAAGAAGGATTTATAAATCCGCCCCAATCCGCTAAACCCAAAACCTGGATGCACGCCATGAGTAGCAACATGAGCAAAGAAGGCCTGACAAAAGATTTGGAGTCGATGGCAGAGGTAGGTATTGGCGGACTTTTACTTTTTAATGTAACCCAAGGTATTCCGAAAGGTAATATTACTTACAACAGTGATGAACACCAGGCAATGATCAAACATGCAGCACAAGAATGTGAGCGACTTGGATTAAGTTTTGGAGTGCATAATTGTGATGGTTGGTCCGCTAGCGGTGGGCCTTGGATATCACCCGAGGAGTCGATGAAAATGGTGGTGTGGAGCGAGACGATTGTAAAAGGTGGCGATGGTGTTGATGTTCAATTAGAAAAACCTACAACGCGTGAAGGTTTTTATAAAGATATAGCAGTGTTGGCGTATCCATCACTTTCATCTGAACTTGACGACTTTGAGAATACGCCTGTTATTTCTTCATCTGACAAAGAATTTAATACATCGATTGCAACGGACAACAGGATAGAAGAATCAGCTGCGATAGAAAAGGCAAACGATAAAAACCCATGGATTCAATTTGAATATAAAAAAGTAAAATCAGTTCGTTCGATTTTTATGGTGTTTGAAGATCGTGGTGGTGAGGCCGAACTTCAAATTTCTGAGGATGGAAAAAATTTCACATCTGTACGGAAGCTCTCTAAAGTACGCACTGGAAAAGGCGAGTGGGCGATAAACGATCATTTTGATGCTGTTACATCGAACTATTTTCGATTGCAGTTGAATGGCGATATGAAAATAAAGGAAGTAAAACTACTGGCGACCTACAACATTAATAATCCATTAGGCAGAACTTCCATCGCGCGCACAGAAGATGTTGCCCTTGATCCCATTGGAACCCCCGAAGTATCTATGGTCATTGATCCGAAATCAATTTTAGATATTTCATCCAAAATGAATACATCAGGGTGGTTGTATGTAGATCTCCCGGAAGGTGATTGGACGATTATGCGATTTGGTTACACCTCAACAGGTGCGTTCAACAACCCCGCTTCCGATGAAGGACGGGGTCTGGAAGTTGACAAACTGAGCAGGCCAGCTTTCAAAAAACATTATGATGCATTTGTAAAAAAAGTAGTAGACAATACAAAACCTGTCGCGCCTAATGCACTTCAATACGTAGAGATTGATAGCTATGAAATGGGTGGTCAAAACTGGACAGAAAATTTTGATGAAAGCTTTAAAGCTGATATGGGGTATGATTTTATTCCTTTCTTGCCAGTAGTTGCCGGTCGATTTGTTGAAAACGCCAAAATTTCCGATGCAGTGCTTTGGGATTATCGCACGTTGATTAGTGATATGATGACCGAAAATTATTTTGGATACTTTGCCGAGCTGTGCAAAGCCGATGGGTTGAAAAGTTATATCGAACCCTATGGATTCGGCCCACTCAATGATTTGGAAATTGGTGGAAAGGCAGACATCCCCATGGGTGAATTTTGGATGAACCGTCCATTAAATATGGTCAGTTCAGCAGTATCATCGGCCCACATTTATGGCAAGCCTGTTATCTCTGCGGAGTCCTTTACCTCTACACCAGAAATCAATTGGAAAGGCAACCCGGCAATGGCAAAAATATCGGGAGATCGCGCCTGGGCATTGGGAATTAATGAATTTATGTTTCATCGGTTTGCACACCAAGCAAACCCAAATGTGGAGCCAGGCATGACGATGAACCGTTGGGGTTTTCATTTTGACAGAACACAAACATGGTGGAAGAATGCAGGCGCGGCTTGGTTTAAATATATTGCCAGAGGTTCCTTTATGCTACGACAAGGTGTTCCGGTTTCTGATTTGCTGGTTTTTGTTGGTGATGGTGCTCCTAATTCTACTTTTGATCGGGAAGCTTTGGGTATCCCTTCTGGTTATAATTTTGATTGCGTGAATGCCGATGTGTTGTTGAACAGAGTAACCATTGATGATGGTAAGTTGGTGTTGCCGGAAGGCACTTCGTATCGGATGTTGGTTTTGAAGAATGTTGGTAAAATAAAATTGGAAACCTTGAAAAGAATTCATCAATTATCGAAGGAGGGTATAACGATAGTAGGAGAGAAGCCCGAACAACTTGCGGGATATCATATCAATGAAAATGAAAAGTCAACATTTAAAAATTTAGTGGACGAAATTTGGGCTAGCAAAAACACCATTTCTGGATTTGATTGGCAATCCATCTTTACTAAGAATAAACTCACACCTGATTTCTCTATTGCGGATAGAAAAGATATTGATTTTATGCACAGAACCTTAGCCGGTGCTGAAATCTATTTTTTCGCCAACACCGATTCTATTCCGCAAAACTTTGATGTTAATTTTAGAATAACGGGTAAAATTCCAGAGCAATGGAACCCGATGAATGGCGATAGAAAGTTATTAGCCCAATTTGAAGAACACAATAATGGCACTCATATTTCTATTTCGTTAGCAGCCGAAGAATCTGTTTTCATTGTCTTTAGGGAATCATCAAAGGGCATTGTTTCAATTCTATCACCTTCCGATGGAATATTTGAATTAACAACAGCGCATGAACTACAAGCAACTGTAAATAAAGAGGGAACACAAGAACTATCTCTTAGTAATGGTAATAAAGTAAAATTGACGGTAAAGGATATTCCTAAACCTATCGGTTTGGAGGGTTCATGGCAAGTTCAATTTGAAAAGAGAGGTGGGTATGAAGGGCTAGTGCCTTTTGATTCGTTAATCGATTGGAGACACCATCCAGATGAAAACATTCGATATTATTCCGGCACCGCCACCTATACAAAATCATTTAGTGTGCCGACTAATTCAATCAATCCTGAAACTAAAATTCAATTAGACTTAGGCAGCGTCAATATTGTGGCGGATGTTATAATAAATGGTAAACAAATCGGAGCTTGTTGGATGCCACCTTTTGTGGTTGATGTTACGGACGCAATTGAAAGCGGTGAAAATAAAATCGAAATCGAGATCACCAATCAATGGTCGAACCGATTGATTGGTGAAGAACGTTATCCCTCCAACGATGGTAATTACAAGTTAGAAGGGCAACGACCAAAGGGCAACATGCCCGCATGGTATGTAAACAATGAACCGGTTCCCGCTGGAAAAAGAACAACATTTACGACTGCACCTTTTTACAAAGTTGATGACCCACTGATGCCATCGGGGTTGATCGGCCCAGTACAGTTTCTATTTTCGAAACAAGTGATTGTTGAAGTACAGTAACGTGAGAGCGCATGAAGAAATGTAAACACATTGTAAGATTTCTCTTTTTGGGTACTGTGATGATCGAGCTATTGACTGCTTGTTCAAAAGAGAATCTTCGTATTGCACTAGCAAGTGAAAATACAGAAACTCCTATTTTACACGGACTTGAACAATTAAAAAAACTTGAGGAAGGAGGTCTAGTACACTTTGATTTAAATAATCCAGATTACAGTCTTCATACAAAGATTGATAGTCTGCAATATCAATCAGAAGCTTATGAAATCATAATTGATGGAAGAGATGTTAACATCATTGGCGGTGATGCTGTAGGTGTTATGTATGGAATTCTTGATGTGAAGGAGCAATTGGAAACCAACGGAAGAAAAATAATTGCTAAAAAGGAGTCACCTATATTGGCGTTTCGTGCTATAAAATTTAATCTTCCCTGGGATTCGTACCGGTTCAGTGCTGTGCAAATGCAGCATATACAAACATGCCGCGATACAGTTTTCTGGCGAGACTTTTTAGATATGATGACCGAAAATCGGTTTAATAAATTAACGCTATGGAATCTGCATCCCTTTAACTTCATGGTAAAAACAGAAAAGTATCCAGAGGCTTCTAGCTTTTCTGATGCAGAATTAGCGGATTGGCAGCAGTTTTGGCACACACTCTTTAAAATGGCCAAAGACCGGGGCATTGAAACCTATTTAATCAATTGGAATATTTTTGTCCCGCTTGAGCTATCAAAAGCGCACAATCTGAATACGCACATGCGAGAAACAAATGCGTATCTAGGAGAAGGAGATACATCTGAAATTGTAAAAGATTATATGCGTGAAGTTGTTCGTACCACCATTGATACCTATCCCAATCTTACTGGTTTGGGCATAACTTTGGGCGAAGGCATGGGTGGAATGTCAGCTAAAGAACGAGAGCAATGGCTACTAGACAGTTTTATAGAAGGCGTAAGACATGCCAAGCGCAAAATAAAGTTTATTCACCGCGTGCCGCTTTCTGCTGGTACAGGTTCAGGTGGTTCTACTTCTGCTTCGGTAGAACAAATGACACGTAACACGCTTGATACCTTGACTTGTTTTGATGGACCGATCAACATCGAATTAAAGTTTAACTGGTCACATGCTCACTCCACTACCAAGTTGGTGAAGGTGCATGGCGGTAAACTGACTGACACCTATTGGAATCCGCTTCCTGAAAATTATTACCTCGCGTGGATGATGCGCAACGAAGATTTTTTCATCCTCCGGTGGGGACAACCAGACTTCATTAGAGAACATATCAACGAAAATGTGTATCCGTATGTGAATGGTTATTATGTAGGATCAGAGACCTATATTCCTGCAAAGGATTATATTACTTCACTGCCGGGTGCTTCATACAAATATGCATTTGAAAGACAGTGGATGTTTTATAAAACATGGGGACGCTTATTATACAATCCTAAAACCCCTGACTCATTTTTTGTCAATGCTTTTGAAAATAGATTCCCAACCTATGGTCAGCAATTGTTTGATGGTCAGAAAAAGGCCAGCCTTATACCTTTAATAATTGCTTCGTATTGGAATGCCAAGTGGGACTTCACACTTTATTCGGAAGGCATGCTCGGGTTTAATGAAGGTCCCCCTGTTGTAAAGCTTTTATCACTTTCGACATTGTGTAACAAGGAACCTATGGATCCTTCTTATATGAGCGTAAAAGAATATTTACAAGAAGAAAGAAACACGGGTGCGCATATTACACCAATTGAATTGGCGGACTCCATCGACTCGTTTTGTATGAAGGCACTTTATGATGTTGAAAAGATTGACCCTAAGGAAAACATTGATTTGCTGTATGAAGTATCAGACATAAAAGCATGGTCATATTTGGGAATGTATTTTTCCAATAAACTAAGGGCCGCTGTATCATATCAAAAATTTCTAAATACTGCGGATGCAGAAGACTTTAATCAAGCAGTGGGTTGGTTAGAAAAAGCAACCGATCACTGGAAGAATTTAGTGACTGTTACCACACCAGTTTATAAACCCGTACCGTTGATTCACAAGGGATATAATGGTGGAGATGAGATTTTTCATTGGTCTATTGTGCAGCAAGAGGTGGAAGATGAATTGGAATGGTTGAAAAATCAGCTTAAATAACCAGGATAGTGAGAAGATCAAAATTGAAATCGGTTCGTACAGGTATCATTACTTTACTCGTATGTTTTTTGTCTGGTAATGTACATGCTCAACACGCTGATGATATTTATGTGAATGATACGCTGTCAGTTCGAGCTGTAAAATTATTTAAAGACAATTTCAAAAAAGGCTTGCGTTATTGGCATGTTGAACAAATGGTAGGCGGAACGGCAACTGTAAAAGAGGGTGCATTGGAAATTGAAGATGTTTCAGGGTGTACGATATGGTTCAATAAATTACTTCAAGCACCTATGATGATTACCTATGATGCTGTCGTGATAAAAGCAGGAGGAGACCATGATCGTGTTTCTGATTTGAATTGTTTTTGGCTAGCCACCGATCCGTGGCATCCTGACAATTTTTTCAGAGAGGATAGCAAGCGAAATGGAAAATTTGGAACGTATGATTCATTGAAATTATATTATGTTGGATTGGGCGGGCACAACAATTCAAAAACACGCTTTCGAAAATATGCTGGCGATGGAACAAAGCCCCTGCTTCCCCAGCATGATCTTTCGGACATCCAGTATTTGATCGTTCCTAATGTGGTGAATAAAATTAAAATCATTGTGTATGGTACCGTTGTTCAATATTACATAAACGAAAAATTGGTTTTTGATTTCTATGACTCCAACCCATTGACAACTGGGTATTTTGCTTTACGCACGGTAAACAATCACATGACCGTAGATAATTTCAAAGTATTCACGCTCAAGAAAATCATAAAATGAGAAGTATAGTTTTATCGTTTTTATTCTTTTCCCTTGTTACGCAATCTATCGCACAACAAAAGGCGTCTTATGTTAAACCGCTTTCGAAGAGCGAACTTATTTATAGAAATAAACTGACTGATGCTGCGTATTGCTCTGATGGTTCAGACCGCGCAAAAAATGGTACGCCTCGATTTAATGGCGCTATGGAAGGAAGGGGAATCACTTATAAAAATTACCAGTATGTAAGTTATTATGAAAGCAACGGTGAGATAATCATTGCAAGGAGAAAGCTCAAACCTGAAGGTGTATGGACGAAGTCGGTTTTACAAGATTATAAAATCAAGTCGCAAGACCGGCACAACAAAGTTGCCATTGCGATTTCAGAAGGTGATGGCACGATCCACCTGGCATTCGATCATCACAATACACCGACACTCAATTATGCTCGAACTGCTCCAGGGGTTGCAGACCATCCAGATGATATTGTATGGGATAACAAAATATTTACCTACACACCTAACTTAGGTATTGATGAAAAAACCGGATTAGTTACATATCCGTCTTTCATTCCGCTACAAGGAACCGGAGACTTGCTGATTTATTATAGAACAGGCGGAGCTGTCGGAGGGGAGATGAACTTGGTGCATTATTATAGTGAAACTCAAAAATGGAAGTTCATCGGCCAGATATCTTCAAAGGAAGGACATTACAAAGGTAATTTTGGAACGCGTGGCCCCTATCATGCGGGATTTCATTCGGATGCAAAAGGTAATTTATATGTGGCGTGGCTATGGCGCGAAGATTTTGAATTACGACAAGATGAAGGTAAGTATCAATATGGAAACCATGGATTATATTTTTCCATGAGCAAAGATGGAGGGTTTTCTTGGTTTGATACGTTTAACCAACCGCTTGCTGATACACGAAAAGGAGAGCGTATTTCAATTGATACCAGAGGCGTTCAAGTGTTGGATATTCCAATGGAACTGGAAGCATCCAATACACGCACGAGTTCAGCACTCGATGAAAAAACCGGGGAGTTCCACTTTATTTCAGCTCATTTTAGCAGCGGCACAAAAGAATTGGCGACCCATCACTATATGAGGGACATTACCGGTGCATGGACTTCGCGCATGACGGAAATGCCTTCAGGCCAATCCACACTTCTGTTTGTCAACGACTTGCTGTTCAATTTTGCTGACACACAAGTCTACGTTTCAACGCGTAAGCATGCTTTCGGGGATTGGATGGAAATTGAAATACCCGTTGATTTAAAGCCTGGTCAAAGCAATTGGGATACAGGAAGGATTCAAGAGGGAATCGTTTCGCTTGTTATTCAGTACGACCCAAAAGTACTGGGAGAACCTACTCCATTGGAGGTACTTGATTTTAGGATTGCTGATATAGAGTAATCACAACGGTATCTGTACGTTTTTACCCTCATTTAGGACTTTTGAACAGCTTGTAAATGGCTTATTGCGGTTAGCAAACGTTTGTTGTTTAATTTATTTTGACTGAGTTAATTTTTTATTGTGATGAATCGTATAGTGATAGGGATATGGTTGGTGATGCTGGTGGGGTCATGTTCAGAGAGGCAAGAGATTAGGTACACGGATTCCAGCTTGCCAATCGACCAACGTGTGGCTGATTTGTTATCAAAGATGACAATTGATGAGAAGGTAGCACAGATGAGGATTTTTCATGCCAATCTGGGCATTGAATTGGACGAAAATGAAAAATTGAAACTTTCCGATAAGGTCAAAGGAAAATTACAAAACGGTATTGCGGGCATTAAGAATCCGGGAGAGCATCTAACGCCATCGAAGGCTGCCTTGCTTAATAACCAACTTCAAAAATATATTATTGACAACAACCGATTGGGTATTCCTGCCTTATTTGTTACAGAGTCCTACAATGGGGTAGATGCTTTTGGATCCACAAAATTTGGCCGTCCCATTACCATGGCATCATCCTGGGATACGGTACTGGTCAATAAAGTTTGGGATGTAATTGGCCGTGAAGCAAGATTGCGCGGCATGCACATGTGCCACTCGCCTGAAGCTGATATTGTGCGTGATCCACGTTTCGGTAGAATGAGTGAGGCCTGTAGTGAAGACACCCATCTCACAACGGAAATGGTGGTGAGTGCAATTAAAGGAGTACAAGGAGATTATGTTGGCCTTGGCAACGGCACGCATATTGGTGCAGTGGCCAAACATTTTGCAGGCTATGGCCAAGTTTTAGGTGGGACAAATTTTGCTGCGATAGAAATTTCCCCGCGCACATTGATCGATGAGATTTATCCACCCTTTCAAGCGGCTGTTCAACGTGCAAATACGGCAGGCGTTATGGCCTCCCATGGCGACCTCAATGGTATTGCGAGCCATGGAAACCATGAATTATTAACGGGGGTGCTGCGCGATGAATGGGGATTTCAAGGATATGTTGTTTCTGATGCCAATGATATTGGCCGGTTGCATTATTTTATGAAAGTAGCAGAGACACCTGAGGCGGCAGCGATCATGGGGTTAACGGCCGGTGTTGATATTGATTTGTATGCGGACGATGCGTATGCCTTGCTACCGGAAATTGTAAAAGTAAACCCGGAAATTGTAGCGGATATTGACAAAGCAGTTGCACGCGTATTGCGCACAAAATTTATCCTCGGCCTTTTTGAAAATCCGTATATCGAGGTGGAAGCGGTAGCAAAAGGAGTGCATAATCAAAAGTCGTTGGACTTGGCATTGGAGGCTGATTTGGAATCGATCATTTTGCTGAAAAACGAAAACAATATTTTACCGATCAATAAAACTGATTATAAAAAAATTGCATTGGTTGGGCCGTTGTTCGATAGCACTGCACTTTGGGCATTTCAACAGTATGCAGGTAATCAAGTTGATTTCTTTTTTGAAAAAGGTTTTGAACTAACCGATGGTGATAACTCTGTTCCTCAATTAAATTCCCCCGAAAATTTCATGAAAGGTGTTGATCGTATTTTACAGACTGTCAAAAAATCAGACCTGGTCATTTTGTTTGCAGGTGGGGATAACAGTACTGCCAAAGAAGCTTTTTTTAACGGTGCCCTC
Source organism: Cyclobacteriaceae bacterium (assembly GCA_041746855.1). GTDB lineage: Bacteria > Bacteroidota > Bacteroidia > Cytophagales > Cyclobacteriaceae > JBGTGG01. Next base: position 19,308 of record JBGTGG010000254.1, read on the forward strand.
GGGGATCGCCATACGATTGATCCCATTGGGCCACAAGATGAACTTATAGAAAAAATTAGGGCGCTGGGTATCCCGGTTATTGTAGTACTAAAACATAGGCGTACACTTTCAATTAATGCGATTGCAGAAAAAGCGAATGCAATTTTAGATTGCTGGGATCTAAGCGAAATGGGAAATCAAGCGATTACAAAAATTATGTACGGTGAAGTATCTCCTTCAGGAAAATTGCCGGTCACCATCCCGCGAAGCATTGGTCAATTGCCCTTTCATTACAGCCAGAAGGAAATTAATTATAAGAAGGGATATCTTTTCTTAAATAACACACCACTTTATCCGTTCGGTTTTGGGTTGAGCTATGGTGATTTTAAGTATTCAAATCTGCAACTCTCTGCCAATACGATAGCAGCAAATGGTAAAATTGCTGTTTCGATTGATGTTACGAACAACGGTAATATGCAAGCGAAAGAAGTGGTTCAGCTTTATATAAAAGATATGATTGGATCAGTGACCCGTCCTGATAAGGAATTGAAAGCCTTTAGCAAGATCGCGCTTGCAGCGGGTGAAACGAAGACAGTAATGTTTACGATTACCGATGACATGCTGCTGTTCACAGGAAAGGAAATGAAAAAAATACTGGAGCCTGGCGATTACAAAGTACTGTTGGGTGGTTCCTCAATTACAGAAGTAGAGTCGTTATTTAAGTTGGTAGGTGAATAAGTTTTAAAATGAAAATATTTGTTTTAAAAAAAGTTGAATGGAAATTAAACGGCATCTCCTTTATGGCATGTTCGATTTTCGTTTTGTTCAATTTTATTTTCACTTTTCTTGAAGCACAAGATCAAGTTCGCCCAATGATTTGGGTGAAGCCCGCTGACAAGGCTGTGATCTTGGACAAGATCAAAAATCATGAATGGGCGGCACAGTATTATAAAACTTTTGCAGACCGTGTTCAAGAAGATGTTGCCGTTTATCTAAAAGACCCCAAAGCCTACCTTGGTAAACTTCCGTTGGATTGGAAAAAATCCAAAGAAGGTGAAGACCCATCGTTCGTTCCGATTTTAAAATTTAATGATTCGAAGGGAGCCCACAATGCTGTAAAAGCATACATTCAAATCGCAATTGATTGTGGTGTTTTATATTTCCTAACCAACGATGAAAAGTATGCGGAGTACGCGAGTGCTGTTTTGAATGTTTATATACATGGTCTATTGCCGTTGACACCTTCTGATACTGAAATGAATGGTGGTTGGTTGTATCCTAACGATCATCTTCGTGAAGCCCGCGAAGTCGGGGCGCAAATTCCTGTTTTGTATGACTTTGTATTTCCGTATCTGCTAAAGAACAAAGTATATGATCTTGTAAGCGATTCCAAAAAGACATTTTCAATTCCGAATGCAGAAACAGTTTTTAGAACGTATGCGAAGTTAGCCATCAATCATGGTATCATCAATTGCAATTGGCCCGTGTTTGAATCCTCTAGTTTGGTTTGCAATGCATTAGCGCTTAGTGATAAAAATGAGCGCAACGAGCTTTTAAAATATTTTCTTAAAGAGAATACAGCCCATCAAGATGCGCTACCTAAAATGGTGAGCGAATATAAAGATCATGAAGGCAACTGGCCTGAAAGTTTGAACTACTCCAGTGGCGCCACTGCATACATTGCCTATTTGATGACCTTGCTTACAAAATATGATTCAAGTTTACAATTAGGTAGTAAGTATCCCGAGCCATTGTTTGCCCTGCCGACTCCTTATTACTTAACGTATCCTAACAAATCGGAAACCATTGTTTTTGGCGATGGGCACCGCGACTACCATACCAACTATGATGCATTTGAAATGGCTTATACGCTTGGCCAACTTGAAAAAATTGATACCCTAGTTAAAACCTTTGGTCCATTAATCAACACTGCTATTATCAATAAAAAATATGATCGTGGTGCTTTAAGGGAACGCAGTTTGGGGGCGAGTGTATACACAGAACCAACTCAACTATTGTGGTTTGCTGAGACAATCGAGGGGCAGACGAAAGAGTATAAACTTCCAACAACTTTTCAACTTCCTTTTGCAGGGATTTTCATCCAACGTAATTTTAGTTCAACAAAAAATCCAGATGACGACCTCATGGGTTTTGTTGGCGGTGGTCATTTTGTGCATGGGCACGCTTCTGGTATGAACATGGAGTTGTATGGCCAAGGTCATGTGCTTGGGGTTAAGGCAGGCAGGTCTTCTTACCAATCCGACATTCATGAAAATTATTACAGACTGTTTGCAAGTCATAACACAGTTATTGTGAATGGTGAATCACAGGGTGAAGGTGGATGGGCAAATTTGGAGATCAACCAAGTGGAGGAAGTAGTGATGGAACCAAAGCCTTGGGCGAAACCTGTATCGCCACATCATTCTTTTACCGTTACTAGTTTTGTTGATAATAAGGGTGATGGGGCAGAAGCGGTTCAAGAAAGAACCTTGGCTATTATTCGTACTTCACCTACAACTGGCTATTATGTTGATATTTTTAAATCCAAATCAGAAAAGCCAAATCAATTCCACGATTATATCTACCATAATATAGGTGAAGAAATTGTATCGCCACAGAAGTTGGAATGGCATGAAGATTCTCTTCGGTTCAAAGCATCTGCAAAGAAAGAGTGGGTGAACAATAGGAAAGCGAGAAACCCGGGTTGGCATTATTTTGAGGATGTTCAATCTACAGGCCTTTATGATAAAAACGTGGAATTTATTTTTAGTGCGAGTCAATTAGGGTCTACACCCATAAACATGAAATTGTTTATACCCGGAAATCAAAAGCGAGAGTTTACAAAAGTGATGGCGCCACCGGCAACGGAAGCACATGCACCTTATGATAAGAAAAAGAATCCGACCATCATTGTACGGCAACATGGAGAAGCTTGGAGCAATCCCTTTGCTGTAGTCTACGAACCAACTTCAGGTGATCATAAAAATGGAAGTGTAACTGCTGTTGAAAATATTTTGCATAATGGAAAATTCATGGGGCTTAAAATTACTAGTCAAGTGGATGGAACCTCTATAACACAAGTTGTGCTATTGCTGGATTCGGGTGAAGCTAAATTTGAAGATAAGAAACTAGGCATCACCTTTAGTGGAAGATATGCGGTGGCAACTTTCAATGCGAAAAATAAACTGCAATCGGTATACATGGGTGAAGGTTCTTCCTTTCAGTATAAAAAAACAAGTGTCGTTTCCGATAGTGGAGAAAACATTTCTGCTTATGTAACTTTTAATGAAGGCCAACCTGCTGTTGAAAGTGAAGCAATCGTAACTGTAAAACAATAATAAATTTTGCTGATAAACTAGTATTGAACAAACCCTAT
>JBGTGG010000255.1:0-7224 GCA_041746855.1 Cyclobacteriaceae bacterium
TGGTCCAGCACTTCGAACTTTCCGCCAATCGAGAAAAATTTTTGATCGAAGGTTCCTACCAATTGGTCTTTTTCATTCAACACTTCCACGGTAGAAAGAAAAAGGGAAATCCCTCTTCGTACGGTCAATAATTTTTTCCCCTGTGGTGTGCGTATTTCAATATGAAAAGGAGTCATTCGCTTAAAGTCGGTAAAGCGAAGGATCTTTGTGAAACCACCCAATTTTTCTTCACGGCAATGCAAAATCATTTCTTTCGATGTGGGATCATAGATATCGAAATTATTGGAGGCCTTGAACATACCCACATGTTCTTTGATGAAAAATAGATTACGGTTCAGGATGGTGTTCATATTGGTTTGTGTTGATATAGCAACGTTGGGTCTTGACGCAGCAACCTGGAAAGGATTCCGTAAAGCTCAGGCAGTACCTGCTTAAATTCATACGGACGTTCAAAAAAATTTTCAACAGCTACTGAAAAGAATTCATGTATAGTGGTGCAAGCGTATGATCGGAAGAATTGTATTTCATTATTGTTGCAAACGTTGCGCGCCCATGTATCAAATTGTTCCAACAAATCAGCATCAAAAAATTGATACTCGTCATTGCGGATAATGTTTTCCAAACGAAGGGCATGTGCCATTTCATGTAGTCCCAAATTAATGGCGTTTGTTGTATCGAGGTAGCCTTCAATAAAATTTTTCCAGGAGAGTACAATAATTCCATAGGCTGGGTTGACTTCCCCTTTGTGGTATTGCTTGGTGATGTTTGAATAATAGTTGTCTGGGTAGATCAGGATTTTCCGAAAGTGACGCATATAAATGTGAGGAAGCCCAAAAGTCAATTGAATAGCGGAAGCAGCAATCAATACACGCATTTCATTTGACACTCCATCGTATCCACCGCGTGGAATAAATTGCTTACTATAGATGAACGTAGTAACGCGTTGCTCAAATTTTCTTTTATCCTTTTCTGATAGATTTCTATAATGGGCAAAATAGCGTTGCAGGATTTCAACAAATTGCGGAGGTGTGGGAAAGACTCTGCTTTGAATGGGTGCAGACATGCGCTTGGCTTCCGCATACCCAAGTAGCATCTCCCTTCTAAACCGAAGAACGATATAAATAACAGCGCCAATTACAAAGACTGTAGCCAATCTCTAAAATTTCTTAAGAAGCGTATTCATCGAACAAACACCAACCAATTTTACCAGCAATTCATCAATACCAATCCTTTCTTGTTGCATCGTGTCCCGATCACGAATGGTAACGGTGTTATCTTCAAGTGTTTGATGGTCTACCGTAATACAATACGGAGTGCCAATAGCATCTTGTCTTCTATAGCGTTTTCCAATCGCATCTTTTTCTTCATAAAAGCAGGGGAGGTCATACTTCAATGTATTTTGAATTTCCAATGCTTTTTCAGGAAGCCCGTCTTTTTTGGTAAGCGGAAGAATAGCGACTTTGTAGGGTGCCAGCGGTGCAGGTATTTTTAGCACAACGCGTTCGCTTCCGTCTTCCAGTTTCTCTTCGTGATACGATGAAGACAATACCGCTAAAAACATCCGGTCGAGCCCGATGGAAGTTTCGACTACATACGGGATGTAATTTTTGTTTTCTTCCGGATCGAAGTATTGCAATTTCTTTCCTGAAAATTCTTCATGGCTTTTTAAGTCGAAGTCGGTACGTGAATGAATTCCTTCCAACTCTTTAAAACCTATTGGGAAATTGAACTGGATGTCGCAGGCTGCATTCGCATAATGCGCCAGGTTTAAGTGATCGTGAAAGCGGTGCAAATTTTCGCCCAGGTTAAGGGCTTTGTGCCAGGCCAACCTCTTCTCTTTCCAGTATTCATACCATTTCATTTCTTCGCCAGGCTTCACGAAAAACTGCATCTCCATTTGCTCAAACTCGCGCATGCGGAAAATAAACTGGCGTGCTACAATTTCATTGCGAAAAGCTTTTCCGATTTGCGCAATTCCGAAAGGTATTTTCATCCTACCGGTTTTTTGAACGTTGAGGAAGTTTACAAAAATTCCCTGGGCAGTTTCAGGACGTAAGTAAATTTTATTGGCACCTTCAGCAAGTGAGCCAATTTCTGTCGAAAACATCAAATTGAATTGACGAACCTCCGTCCAGTTGCGGGAACCCGAAACAGGATCGGCAATCTCCAGGTCTTCAATGATTTTCTTCATCTCGGCCAGGTCGGGAGCATCCATAGCGGCTTTTAGACGACCATTGATTTCATCGATTTTGTTTTGGTATTCAACTACTCTTGGGTTGGTAGTGAGGAACATGGCGCGATCAAAAGAATCACCAAAACGCTTGGCGGCTTTATCAGCTTCCTTGTTTATTTTATCTTCAATTTTGGCGATGTACTCTTCGATTAAAACATCGGCCCGGTATCTTTTTTTGGAATCTTTGTTGTCGATCATCGGATCGTTGAAAGCATCAACATGGCCGGAAGCTTTCCAGGTAGTAGGGTGCATGAAGATGGCGGCATCAATGCCCACAATGTTGTCGTGGAGCATGGTCATAAATTTCCACCAATACTCTTTAATATTGTTTTTTAGTGCTGATCCGTTTTGACCATAGTCATAGACCGCGCTAAGCCCATCATAAATTTCACTGGATTGAAAAACAAACCCATACTCTTTTGCATGGGCGATTACATTCTTAAAAATATTGTCTTCTGAATTCGCCATAAGGGGCAAAGATATAGAAAACCAAACATCTTTAGCATGGCCGATTTCATATCACAGCGTGAAAAAATAGCCTTTTTGGTTCAACTAGTAAATCAGCAAACCTTCGGTGAAAAAACTTAAACTTCTACAGCTACTTTACTTGCCGGAAGTCGAACAGTAAAAGTAGAGCCAACTTGCGGAGCAGAATCCAAATGAATGGAGCCGGATAAATTGGCGATGGTTTCTTTCACAATGTAAAGTCCTAAGCCAGACCCAGACGAATGTTCATTTGCACGGAAGAACATGTCAAAAATTTTGGTTTGGTACTCGGGGTTAATCCCTTGTCCGTTATCCTCAACACGCAAGTAAAAAACATTTCCATTTTCCTGATGGCGCAAACGAATAAACCGAACTGCCTTTCGGGAATCGTGATAACGTACAGAATTGGAAATCAGATTGCTCAATACAATTTTTAATCGATTCGGATCGGTCTCAATGTAGAGGGTTTCTGGAATTTCAACTTCGAATTGGATGCCTAGCGCATCGGACGAATACTTGAGGTTTTCCCAAATTTCATAAGCCATCGCGTGCAGATTGATTCGTTTCTTTTCAACCCCTAGCCGGTTGTTACGTGAATAGTCTGTAATGTCGCGGATGAATTTATCAAGGTGCGAAACCCGGTCTTTCATCATGATCAGATAATTTTTGATCTCAGAAACATTTTCACTATCGCGTGTGATGTTTATTAATCCCAAAAGGGAAGCCAGGGGAGCACGAAGATCATGGGAGGTACTGTATACAAATCGATCCAGCTCTGTATTGGTTTTTTGCAGTTGCTTGTTTTTGGTAACAAGCTCCAATGCATTGTGATGGTTGATCTCAATCAAAAGATACACCGTCATTACGGTTGTAATCAACGCCACTGTAAAATTGATTACGTTGCTTAGCATCACCTCATCAGGCGTATAATTTCGCATGGGCAACAAGTTAAATTCAAAAAAATAGGCGAGCGAAAACAGGATAAAAGTGAACGCTGTAAATAATAAGGACAAATCCCTGCGCTTATAACCAAATACTGCGAAGGCAGCAAGAGTAGCCGGAATAAACATAATCATGGCACCTGTGTTGGGCGACTCACTGGAGGCCAATAGGTATACAGTAATGTTTACGGTAGGAAGCAGGAAATAATTTGCGCGACAATGTTGACCTTGTCGATGGAGAAAGATAGAAAGAGACAATAACGCGAGGGCCGGCAGGAATACGATGAGCGGCCCCAGGTCGTGTATGATAAAATTTTCAATGATGTAAAATGTTATTACCAATATTCCGATAAGGGCATATTGACCCGATAACATTGCCTGTTTATACTCGCAATACGATTCGATATAGTTGTCTTTTCCAACAATAATATCCCGAGTCCATTTCTTTATTCCGTTCATCACCAATCAAACATTAAACTAAAACCAACGGTGCAAAAGTAGGTTGAACGGCTTTCTTACTTTATGGGAATTGGATGGTTAGGTGACGCGAGCAAGGTTTTGACTGGAATTGAAGAAAAATTTACCACATAATTAGCGCTTCGCACTATTCAAGTTGATTCCTAAACTCGATTAAGGCTGTGGCATCTCCAATTACGGTGATCGTATCGCCCAAAAGCAGGTGGGTATCACCATGCGGAATGAGGATTTCTTTGCTTCTTCTGATCATCACAAGCGAACCACTGGCCGGGAACGCGACTTTTTTCACCATTTTCCCATCCAGTTTTTTGTTGGTCATGGGGATTTCCTCAACCGCGTATTGGCCAAAACTTTCAGAAAGTGTTTGAATGGCAGATGGCCGCACGATCAAATTTTCAACATGTGAGGCGAGCACCTTGTCGATGTGGATGTATTGGGTTTCTGAAAAATCGTCACCATCGGCAGCACCCAGGGTTATAATTTTGTTGTGTCCAAGTTTTTCCTTGAGCAGGGCCGTGATTTTTTGATTCTTTTTTACCGACTCCGTCAATACAATCACCGATTCAGTTGCACGGATGTTCAGCGACTCATAAATCGCCTGACTGGTAACATCGGCATGCATTACTTCAATGCCTTTCTCTTGCAAGTTGTACCAGGCATCTCCGCGCGATTCTATAACCAGGCAATTCATGCCATGCAATTTTACACGCTCTGCAACGTGCACGGCAACTTCTGACCCACCAACAATATAGATTTTATAAGTTTTTTTCTTGACCTCGTTCAGCATCTTATAAAACAGGGGTGAAATGATGCACGTAATGATGGCTGCCACAACAATGCCGGCATTTATGGCTGGTGAAATAATTCCAAGTTCCATTCCGATTTGGCCAACAGCAATGGTCATTCCCAATCGGGTAGAAAGCAACATGCCAGCGGATAGCGCCCTTTTGGAGCCAAACAATCTGGCCATGATGAAGGAGGGGACAAGCTGGATAAAATAGAATGCGACAAGGAGAAGGGCAACGAAGGGCAGTGATGTTTCAATATTTTTTAAGGCAGTCAAATCAAGATTAACACCCACCATAATAAAAAATATAGGAATGAAAAAGCCGTAGCTCATACCATCTAACTTAAACATGAGCGCAGATCTTTCCTTTGAGAGGAACAGTGATAATAGCGATCCTGCAAAAAAGGCCCCCATTATTAATTCGGTGTTGATGAGCCCAGCGATTACCACGAAGGCCAACATCACAGCGATGGATCCCCGGACCCTTATTTGAGAAGCAGCATGCTCAAGTGTATACGATAATTTGCGAAAGGTTTTAAACCGTGTAAGCCAACCTCCGATTTTGTAGGCTGCGAAAAATGCCACAAAAATCAGAATGAACAACATCAGTTCAGCTTTAAACCCTGATGCTTTGATCCCGGCATAAATGGAGATGAGTATTATCGTCATGATGTAGACGATCGCCCCGTTGAGCAAAAGGATTTGGCCGAATTTTCGGTTTAGTTCACCATCACTTTTAAGAATCGGGACTATAAAGCTCAATGCAACCGTGGAAAGCATGAGCATCAAGAACATGGTATCTACCGGATAGAAGGAATTGATGACCAATGCGGCCGGGTAAGAAAGGATGAGCGAGCAGACGTAGATAAATAGGGCCACCACAAAACTGTTGCTGAAAAAATCAATGACTTTTAATTTTCCTCTGGGGAAGGAGTTGATGATTTTTTGAATATCGGTTTCAAGCCCACTTAAAAAAATAAGAAAAAGAAAACCTGTATAGGCAAGGAAGTCGAGGTAAGGCTCAATTCCCAGTAAATTCAAAACATGCGGACCGATAATTACACCCATTGTAATCTCCACAATCACTGCCGGTACCCTTGAAACCTTTAGCCACGTCAATAGTATGGGAACGCCCCAGGCGATTACAAAAATGAGGAAGAGTGGCCAGTAGTCGATTGAATGCATAATTCCTAATTATTCAAAAATAGAACAAAATTTGGAAGCAATGTTGTTACCGGTTGCAAGTTGCAAGGTTTCAGGCTTCCAAACCTGAAACCTTTAACCTGAAACACAAACAACATGCAACTATAAACTGAGCTTGGCTTTATTCCAATATTCATCCATCTCCGCCAATGTCATCTCACCAAGTTTTTTTCCGTCTTTTGCGGATTCCGTTTCTAAATATTGAAAACGTTTAATGAATTTTTTGTTGGTGCGTTCCAAGGCTTCTTCCGCATCGATATTTAAAAAACGGGAGTAGTTTACTAATGAGAAAAGCAGATCACCAAATTCGGCAGTGGCTTTTACTTTATCAATGCTTTCAGATGACGTAACATTGAATTCTTCTTTGAATTCCTGCATTTCTTCTTCCACCTTTTCCCAGACTTGCTCTTTTTTGTCCCAGTCAAAACCAACACCGCGGGCTTTGTCTTGAATACGCATGGCTTTCACCATGGCAGGCAACGATTTTGGTACACCTTCCAATACAGATTTGTTTCCGGTTTTGAGTTTGATCTTTTCCCAGTTTGCTTTTACGGTTTCTTCATCTTCTGCGATTACGTCACTGTAAATATGTGGATGGCGTTCAATCAGTTTATCACAAATGGAATGAAGTACATCGGCTATATCAAATACTTTTTGCTCCGAAGCGATGCGTGAATAAAAAACCAAATGAAGCATCAGGTCGCCCAATTCTTTTTTGACTTCATTTAAATCGCCATCCAAAATTGCATCGGACAATTCATAGGTTTCTTCAACCGTGAGGTGGCGCAATGTTTCGATAGTTTGCTTTTTGTCCCACGGGCAATTTTCCCGAAGCTCGTCCATGACGGTAAGCAACCGGTCGAATGCTTGCAATTTGGCTTCACGATTCAAGTCGGGCTGTGAAAGATTTTTTTCCATGTATGATAAACTTAAAAATGCGGTGGGCTGTTTTAATAATGTCTTGTACCTTTGTTTCAAAATTAATCAATCATGGCAGTTTTGTTTCTTTCCATCGGTTTTGTAGCGATATTCTTCATTTTCATGTCGGTGCGATTGATTTTCATAAAAAATGGAGAATTCAGGGGAACGTGTGCTTC
>JBGTGG010000256.1:0-4952 GCA_041746855.1 Cyclobacteriaceae bacterium
TTTTTTATATTTTCAAAGTAGGCCATTTCTTTTTCGCCACCTCCGAACAAAAAGAAATGCATCGCTTCTTTCGACAACAAATTTTCAATGAGCAGCACATACCGTTCAGGCGGCCAAATTTTAGAAGCCTGCAATGCAAAAGGAGCAAGGCCGATCCATTTTGTTATCTTCTCAAGCTTATTTTCCGCCAGCCATTCTTTTACAAACGCGGCAGCATCTTTTTCACCTGCCAAATAAGGAGGTGTACCTATCGGAAACTCAAAACCAAGTTCTTCAAAAACTGCTTTATACCGGTCTACGGTGTGTGGCAATGACGCTACGATTTTATTTTCCTTCCGGGTAAATGCTTTTTTTTCCTGTTCCCCATTTTTGAAAACCGCCACCTTATTTCCGAAAAACTTAAACGCATTTCTGAGAACACGGGTAGACAAGCTGTCGTGTACATCAACGATCACATCGTATTGATCCTTTTGGAGAAGTTTGCGGAACAGGTCGCGCAAGCCAAACATCCCTTTGTATTTATAATCCATGTCGGCCTCAAAGACTTTCACACCGTTGATCTCTTCAAAGAAGGAAGCGAATTTTGGCCGGGTTACCAGCGTCACTTCGATATCGGGATAGGCATCGGTCATTGATTTGAGAACTGGCACCAACAAGATCACATCGCCCATGGCGGAAAAGCGGAGTACTAAAAGTTTTTTAGGGAGCACGTACTGGTTTTTTGGGTTGGACAATATCCCGTTCATCAGGAGGATCTCCAATTATATGTATTATGGTTTTATTAAGATTCAAAAATAGGGGTAAATGACTTTTAAATTGTCATAGTTACAAACCTTGAAATCTGTAAATTCGCTGTTTTTGGAAACCAAAGCAGTGATATTGTCAGAACAGGAACTCCTGGACGGCCTGAAAAGGCACGAAATAACTGCGTACGAGATGATTTTCAAATCTTATTATCAGCCGCTTTGCAATTATGCCTATTCCTATCTACAAGATCGGGATGAAGCAGAGGAAGTGGTGCAGTCTACTTTTCTTTCGGTATGGGAGAAGAAAGATGCCTTGGAAGTGCGGAGTTCACTGAAGGCATACCTCTATGCAATGGTGCGGAATGCAAGTCTGAATATGATCAAGCATCAGAAAGTGAAACAAAAACATGCAGGCGAAGAACTTGCGTTGGGAACTGACAGTGAAGAAACAGTTTCCAATATGATGGCCTCATCGGAACTAGAAAAACGGATTGAAGTAGCGTTGACGTATTTACCGGAGCAGTGCAGATTGATTTTTAAATTGAGCAGGTTTGAAGAATTGAAATATGCGGAGATCGCAGATCAACTGGACCTCTCCATAAAGACGGTGGAAAACCAAATGGGCAAAGCGCTGCGGATCATGCGTGAGCAATTGAAGGATTATCTTCCGTTGTTGATTGTTTTATTTAATGGATTTTTGAATTAAGGAATTGAGCGATATACCAAACCATATTGACGAATTATTAGCAAAACACATTGCTGGCGAAACAACGACTGGTGAGCGGGCCCAGGTTGAAGCGTGGATAAATGAAAGTCCAGAAAATAAATCCTACTATACGGATTTTAAAACAATTGCCGAAGAAGTAGCCAAGCTTAAAGACATCCAGGCATACGATGAAGATGCCGCCTGGAACAAACTAAAAGTTAAGCTGAAAGAAAAAACGATACCGCTCCATCGGGAAAAATCTTCACGTAATTATTTTCAAATAGCAGCAGCAATTTCATTTCTGGTGGTAGCGGGGGTTTCAATTTTTCTTTGGTTGTCGCGGCCGGTGGATACCATAGAAGCTCTTGCTCAGGAAACAACACACGATCAGGATTTGCCCGATGGTAGTGTTGCCTTTTTGAACAAGGGAAGCTCACTCACCTATTCATACAACAGGCTTAAGAAAGAACGTAAAGTAGTGTTGGTGGGTGAAGCGTATTTTGATGTGAAGCATGAAGAAGAAAGGCCTTTTATTATTGAAACCAATGATGTGATCATTGAAGATATTGGAACCACTTTTAATGTGAAGGCATATCCAGATAGTATTACCGTGGAAGTGTTTGTTGAAACCGGTGAAGTAGCTTTTTACACGAAAGAAAATCCGGGGTTAAACTTAACAGCAGGACAAACGGGAATTTATAACCGAACAACCAAAACATTTGCGAAATTTTTGGAACAGGATACAAACCGACTTTCCTATAAGACCGGCATTTTTACTTTTCACGATGCTGATCTGGAATCTGTGGTGCAAAACCTGAACGATGTCTACGATAAAAAAATCCGGTTGAATAACAATTCTTTGAAAACCTGTCGCTTGAATGTCTCGTTTAGGAACGAGTCCATTGAAAATATAGTGGAGATCATAGCAGAGACATTGGGACTTACAATCACCAAAACCGAAAATGAAATTGTTCTTGATGGAAAAGGTTGCGCGGAATAGTCGGAATGCATTTCTGATTATCATGCTCCATTCCGGAACGCTGTTTGCCCAGTCTACACCACCGTTGGAAAGAATCATTTCGATTACGATTCGTAAAGAACGACTGGATCATGCACTCAGTAGAATCTCCCGTGAAGGGAATTTTGAATTCTCCTATTCAACTACCGCCATTCCAGCCGATAAGGTGGTGAGTGGTGAATTTGTAAAACGTTCCGTCCGGGAAATAGTAAACAAATTGTTAGGGGAAAGTGTAAAGATTAAAGTGAAAGGCAATTATGTTATCCTTACTAAAAACACAACCCCAACGAAACCGGTAAATACAATCCAGTTAAGTGGTTATGTGCTCAATGCGAATACCGGGCAAAAAATATCCGATGTGAGTGTCTACGAGAAAACTACACGCAGTTCAACAACCACTGATAATTTCGGGTACTTTTCCTTGAAAGTAAATGGCGATGAAGAGCAAAGTCAGATTGCAGTAAGTAAAAAAGATTATAGGGACACGTTGTTAACGATGACCAAAGGCACCTCCCAACTTTTGAATGTGGCACTTGTTCCGATACCATTACCTGAAGATACTGTGGCGCTGGAATTGCATGTGGATATTGATTCTGTTGTTTTAGAAGAAGAGACGGAAGAGGTTGTAAAGGATATGTCAACCGGGCAAGCCAATATCGAAAATATAAAAGACACATTGTATCGTGCTTATCAAATCTCATTTCTTCCCTTCATTGGCACCAACCATAAACTGAGTGGCAATTTTGTCAACGACTATTCTGTCAATTTGGTGGGCGGTTATTCAATGGGTACACGCAAGCTGGAAGTAGGAACAGTTTTTAATATTGATCGTGGCGATGTGAAGGTTGCGCAGATTGCCGGACTGGCAAACCTGGTGGGAGGAAAAGTTTCGGGGTTTCAAGCAGCAGGAGCATTTAACTTAACACGCAGAAAAGTAGAGGCTTTTCAAGTTGCCGGGGCAATGAACATCAACGGAGACAGTGTTGATGGCGGACAGTTTGCCGGGCTGATGAATGTCAATTTAAAAGCTTCGCGCGGGATACAGGTTGCCTCAATGGCGAATATCCAAGCGCAGGACTATGAAGGTGCACAGCTTTCCGCGTTGTTCAACATTACAACAAAGACCATCAAAGGGGTGCAGGCAACAGTGTTGTTCAACTATGCCAAACACGTCAAGGGTTCACAGATTGGGTTCATTAATATCGCAGATACGGTTGAAGGTATTTCTATCGGGGTTTTGAATTTTGTAAAGCACGGATACCATCAGATCGAGATTTCTGGTGATGAGATTTTTTATTTGAACATGTCCTTTCGTACCGGGGTCCCGCTTTTCTATAACATTTTAACAGCCGGAATAAAACCTGATAATTTTGAAGAACCTTGCTGGACGGTAGGATATGGAGTTGGTACGGCACCGCGCCTCGCCAATTGGCTAAACTTGAATGTTGACTTCACAGTGAATCAAGTGAGCAAGGGTGATTTTACTCCGGCTATTAACCTTCTTAACAAATTGTATGCGGGGTTGGAATTCAAGCTTGCTAAAAAATTCTCCATCGGGTTGGGGGTTACACTCAATGCCCACATTACCGATAGTGCATATGATGGCTATGCGGATATTTTTTCTTCGTATAGACCTACTATTGTTTATGATGAAACCGATTTGGAGAGTGGATACAATACAAAGATGTGGTGGGGAGCAAAAGTGGGGTTACGGTTTTTGTAGATTTTCTGAGCTTTCGTTCCGTTCCTACAGGACGGTGTTGATATTCGCTTATTTTTTTACAAACATTTCGTCCCTTTGGTATTGCATGGAAGGAATGAAAAAAAACTAACTACTTTGATCGTCCGTGCATCGTGTCGAAGGAAATAAATTATTCCATCGAACGATGGCAGACGACACGCATTAAACTTCATAATCTATCCGCGGGCTGCACCAGCGGCTACAGATATGTCGCTCCTACGGAGCGTAAAAATTTGTATTGTAATTGTGAAATGAGCAACTCTGCTAACGCTTAAAATTTGTACTTGGAACCCGTTTGCCAGAGGAACCAGGACGGTTTGCGGATTTCAAATTGCAATTTCTTTCAACACGATGATAAGCTCCAGAGGAGCGAATCTTTTTAGTCCCGAGTGCAACTCGGGGTTAAAAACGGAAAGGTTAAGGCGTGTCGCCTGCCATCGTTCTATAAGACAATTCACATTCCCTCGACACGAAAGCACAAACGATCCACGGGCAAGCCTGCGGGGGAAAAGTATTTTGGAATGTAAATAATTTAAGGATTAAATTTTAATCATCTCCTCCCTTCAAATGTTTATCCATATTAAACTAGTGGCTCGGGCCAGCTCCGTAGGAGCGAAATCTTTGTAGCCCCGAGTGTAACTCGGGGTTAAAAAAACAAAGATTAAGACGTGTCGCCTGCCATCGTTCGATAAGACAATTCACATTCCTTCGACACGAAGGCACAAACGATCAACGGGGCAA
>JBGTGG010000257.1:0-6504 GCA_041746855.1 Cyclobacteriaceae bacterium
CGCCCAAAAGTAAGCAATTGCCAATCCTGACACAATGTGCCAGATACCCCACCACGCTGCGATAATTGCCATGCCTCCCAAGCCATTGAAAAATGTAAAAATCAGTAAGAGTCCGAGGCCTGAATTTTGGATGCCGGTTTCGATGGCCAATGTTTTTTGATCGGGTAGTGGAAGTTTTGTTAAACGCCCCACCAAATAACCTGCACCTAACGCAACTGCATTGTGAATGAACACAACGAATATGATGTATTGAAAATAGTCGAGGAAGATTTGGTAGTTCTTGGCGAACGCCAACAACACAAATGAAATAAAAATCAATACGGAAACGGGTTTTAAAATTTTAGAAATGCGGAGCGCAAGTTCGGGTTTTAATTTTCTAAACGTCATGCCCACAATCAACGGAATGCCTAACAGCAAGGTGATGGCTTTAAAAACTTCCATGTGATCAATACTGATTTGCGTAAGCAACGTATTGGTGGGTTCATAAAGACTTGCCCAAAATTGCAAATTGAAGGGGGTCATCACGAGTGCCGCCAACGTTGATATAGCCGTGAGGCTTACCGAAAGTGCTGTGTTCGCCCCGGCCAGGTGACTGATAAAATTTGAGATGTTGCCACCCGGACAAGCCGCTACCAACATCATGCCCATCGCGATGCTGGGTGCAGGTTCAATAATTAAGACCAAACAAAATGTTATGGCGGGTAAAATGATAAATTGGGAGAGCATCCCCAACAAAGGTGATTTTGGATTTCGAAATACCCGCTGAAAATCATCAATGGATAAATTCAAGGAGACACCAAACATGATCACCCCCAACGATAGGTTGAGGATCCAGAGGGATCCGGTTCCAAAATCAAGTTGAACGGTATCGAGTGTATTGTCCAAAGCGTGTTTGTTTAACGCTTAAATATAGAATAATTTGATCAACCGGAATGTTGAAAATAATGCAACTATGCAAAACGTATTATGCGGATTTTAATTCGAAGATTGTAATTTCTGGTCTGACATTAAAGCGAACCTGCCATAGATGGCCGAGTGCCCGGTTAATGTATAAGGTTCTTCCATCGTTCAAGTCTATCTCACCTGCATCATACCGTTTGTTTTTTACCGGTAACATAGGGGCATCAAGAAAGGGAGGTTTGCATTGCCCTCCATGGGTATGGCCTGCAAGTATCCAACCTTGATAACCATTCCAAACATCTAAATCGCAAACATCAGGATTATGACATAACAACACATTGGCTTTTTTAGCATTGTAATCCTTCATCACTTGCTGGGGATTAAAATTCGTTGCCCAATAATCATCAAGGCCAATAAAATTTATTCCACCAATTTCGGTTTGCTCATTTCGAAGCACTTGAATTCCTGACTTTGTAAGTTCTTCCTGTATCCTATCCGCTACATTTTTTTCGGACCAGTTTCTTCCGTAATCATGATTGCCCAAAACACCAACCGTTCCCAATGTGCCTTTAACAGGATCTTTAAAAACTTCTTTTAGTTGAGAGATTTGTTGTTCGTTTTCGTAGCTCACAAAATCCCCCGTATACACAACAAAGTGAGGCTTAAATTTTTTTGCTTCCTGAAACGATTCAATGATATAGTTCCAGTCGAACCGATTGCCCACGTGGATGTCACTGATTTGCATCAGCGTAAATCCATCCAACTCAGTTGGAAGGTTTTTAATGATCATTTTCTTTTTAACAAACTCCAGCCAGAAAGGCTCAAGTTGCCAGGCGTATGCTCCTGTTAATAATCCGGCTCCTGCCAATACGGAAGCACCTTTAATAAACTGCCTTCTTTTCATGTTGCCAAACTGGATTCCTAGAGAAAGATGATTAGCCTTATGGCTCTCCTTCTTTTAACTAAGGTTCGAAGCAACAAAATCCCAGTTCACCGTATTCCACCAATTGCCAACATACTCATTGCGTTTATTTTGATAATGGAGGTAGTAGGCATGTTCCCATACATCAATTCCCAGTAGTGGCTTTCCTTTAAATTCGGAAAGATCCATTAACGGATTATCCTGGTTTGGTGTTGATCCGATTTTCAATGTGCCGGCATCCTCAACAAGCCACGCCCAGCCTGATCCGAAACGTTTCATTGCCGCATTGGTAAATTCTTCCTTGAATTTTTCTACTGACCCAAAGCTACCATTGATCGCTTCTAAAATTTTTCCGGTAGGTTCGCTGCTTTCGGGGCGCATACATTGCCAGAAAAAATTATGGTTCCACGCACCTCCTCCGTTGTTGCGCGCTTTGATTGATAACTTTGAAATATTGCCAAAGAAATCATTCACTTCGGCATATTCAATTCCATCTTCAGCAATAGCTTCATTCACATTTTTAACATACGCTGCGTGATGCTTGTTGTAGTGGATATCCATGGTCATGGCATCAATATTAGGCTCAAGTGAATCGTAAGAGTAGGCAAGTGCGATTTGTGAAAAACTCAGGGGAGCAGATACTTCTTCTTCTTTCTCATTGGATTCTGTTTTTGGTGAACAGGCATTCAGAATAACCGGTGCACCAATGGCAGTGTAAACAGATGCCTGCAAACTTCTTTTAATAAATTTTCTTCGGTTCGTCTTGTTCATGGTTTCAGCTTATGGTAAAAAATCAACGAAATGGGTGTAGAGTAAAATTAATCAAAAATATTTAGCTTGCAGTACTAAACCCAGAATTGGTATGCGTGATATCTTATATGATGAAGTACCATCCCTTGATCTTGCAGATTTTACCAGCGGGGACCTTCAGCGAAAACAAAAATTTGTAGAAGCGCTGGGTGCTGCGTACAGCAATATCGGATTTGTGGCTGTTAAAAATCATTATCTCAGTGATGCGCTATCGAAACAGCTTTATGAAGTAATCCAGAAATTTTTCTCACTTCCTGATGAAGTAAAGCAGCTATATGAAATACCGGGGCTATCTGGCCAGCGGGGCTACATCAGCAAAGGAAAAGAACATGCGAAGGGCAGAAACACAGGCGACTTAAAAGAGTTTTATCACATCGGGCAGGAAGTAACTGAAAATGATCCGATAAAAAATGAATATCCTGCTAATGTGTGGCCGAAAGAAGTTCCGGAAATGGAACAAATTGGATTGGAAGTTTACCGGAGTATTGAAAAAACAGGCGTGCACATGTTGCAAGCAATCGCCTTGTATTTAGGATTGGACGAACATTACTTTGATGCCAGGGTAAAAAATGGAAATAGTATTCTCAGACCGATACATTATTTCCCCATTGAAAACCCGGAAGCAGTTCCTGCTGATGCTGTGCGCGCTGCCGAACATGGCGATATCAATTTAATTACGTTGTTGATGGGTGCAAGTGCTGATGGCCTGCAAGTATTAAGACGTGACAACAAATGGATACCGATTACGGCATTGCCCAGTCAACTGGTAGTGAATGTTGGCGATATGCTCGAACGTCTTACGAACAACAAATTGAAATCAACGATTCACCGGGTTGTAAACCCACCACGGGAGAGAATGAATACACCACGGTACTCGATTCCTTTTTTCATGCATCCACGTTCGGAAATGAGTTTGGCCTGTTTGGAAAATTGTATTGACAAAGAAAATCCAAAAACATTTGAAGATATTACGGCAGGGGAATTTCTAAACCAACGGCTTGCTGAAATTGGATTAAAAAAATAAATTACATTTTTAACCTCAGCGATTGTTTCAACGCGTTCGATATTTACTATTTCTCCGCGATGCGTTCTGGCTGTCAATCACAACATTTGGTGGACCGCAAGCGCACATCGCCCATTTTCAAAAAATACTGGTTCAGAAAAGAAAGTATCTCTCCGAAGATGATTTGATGGAATTGAATTCCTTATGTCAAATTATTCCCGGGCCTACATCAACACAAACCTTGACCGCCATTGGATTTAAGATCGGTGGTCCAAACCTCGCCTATCTTACTTTACTGATTTGGATACTTCCCGCAGTCACCTTAATGACTACCGCAGCAATTATATTATCGGATATTCAGGATAAAAGTATATCCACAGCTTTTACACGCTTCATTCAACCGATGGCTGTTGGATTTGTGAGTTATGGTGCGTATGTGATAAGCATGAAGACGGTAAAGACCAAAACCGGAATTGTGATTATGGTGTTGGCGGCTGTGGTCTCGTATTTCTTTCAAACACCCTATGTATTTCCAGCGATCTTGTTAGTGGCCGGATTGATCACTGCTATTAAATACAGGCAACAACCGCGTCTGGAAAGACACAAGTTTAAAATTGAATGGTCAAATTTTATTTTATGGGGTGGGGTTTTGGTTTTTGTCGCGCTATTAGGCGCTGTTACCAAATCGACACCCGAGTTGCTTCCTATTCGCTTGTTTGAAAATTTCTATCGAAATGGTAGTTTGATTTTTGGTGGCGGTCAAGTATTGACGCCATTATTATATACTGAGTTTGTTGAGTTTAAGAATTACCTCACCGCTGATGAATTTTTGTCGGGCTATGCATTTGCACAATCGGTACCGGGTCCTGTTTTTTCGTATAGCGCCTATATCGGTGCCCTATCGATGCGGGAATACGGAACTTTTGGCGAAATCATGGGCGCGGCATTTTCAGCATTGGGCATTTTTCTGCCAGGTACTTTTTTAATTTTCTTTGTGATCAGGTTTTGGGAAAACTTAAAAAAATATCGGGGAGTGCGTGCAAGCCTGGAGGGGATTACTGCGGCCAGCTCAGGGTTGGTGGCAGCAGCGGCCATCATCATGTTTCAACCGTTGGATAATACCGTCCTCAATTTTGGATTTACAATAGGCACTTTTTTTCTTTTACTTTTTACACGGATTCCCGCACCCCTTATTATCATTGGTGGATTGATATTGGGATTTATATTTTAAACCGGGAACACCGCTTGCTGATTTGCAAACTTCGTAAAGGAATTCCCGCGATGCGTGTTTCACTTCTTCTTCCGCAAAGGAAAATTCACCAACACCTGATAATTAAATCCCCACGTAGTGTTCTTGTCAGTTCTTCCATAGCCCGGCACATCATGTGGTTCCATGCTAGTTGTATTTTTCGTACTCAAGAAAAATTTATAGCGTGCTGTATACCCCAGCCACACGATTTTAAAAATCCTGACCTTCACGCCACCGACCATCTCAAACCAACCACCGGGAGTATTTGAGTTTGAATCGACTACAGTTGAATGTCCCCACACGGGATCATTCACTACTGAAGTAAGTTGCTCGGAAAAAATTGACCTTCCATACCGCAAACCAAAGAATGCTACGTTTCCACCTTTGTCGCCATGGATGAAATTCACATCCGCGCCTACGCGGAAATAATATCCGTTGTTGGAATAGTTGGAAGAATCATCCTTAAATGTCCGTGACGATGAACCGATATCAACCGCGAAAAAATAACGATCCAAATCAATATCGCCATTCAGTTCCCATCCGGTATACGTATCATCAAACGGACTTCTTGCCAATGCCAACACATCCGTGGCGATGCGGATCGAAGAAGGACGAAAATCCCGTTCCACTTTTACTTTAACCGTGTCTGGTTTTTGCGCAAGCAACCCTAACGGAAAAAGCAGGAGGATCAATATGTTAGTGAAATATTTCAAGGTTCGTTACGGGTGGGTCCTGGATAGTGTCCTTTGTTATGCGTATCGAATCAAAATTATGCATAATCGTGTCGAGATCAGAAATGAACTGCTGGTTTCCACACACATCGAACAAAAGTCTTTCGGTCCGTTTGTAACCGAGTTGCAGCGTATTTGATTTGTCGGCAAACTCAAAATTATACGTTGTAATATCTGCACCATCATTGAGTGGAATTCTTATTTGTGTCACCGAATCAGGTATTGCAAATGAAATATTCCATGTATAATCCGGTGAAGTGATCCCTTTCAAATAAACGGTATCCACAACGGATCTTTCATTCACAACTTGTCGGAAGTTAATCTTCAAAATATTCGGCTGTGGACACCGATATACTTCAATATTTGTTGTGGTGGTTGAATTTCCGGGAACGGATGAAAGGAGCCGCACCGAATCAAAATTATGATTGGCAATTTTTAAATTTTCCAGGATATAACGCACCCCACACTCCAGTGAAACAAATTGCTTTTTGGAACTGAAGGTTAAGTCCAACAACCGTGTTTGGGATGTGTGATTTACAATGTAAACATTGTTGTTAAAAAAAATATTTTTGCTGAAGGTATTGATAGTGAAATCATTCCCATCCCCCAAAAAGTCAACAGGCAAATAAACACCAGTGGCCAATCCTCCTTTATAAAAAATACTATCGGTTCCTCCTGTGGTGATGTCCAAAATACCCACTGTATCAGCCTTTAGGTCGAAAAGCTTCTTGAACCTGATCCCAACAATATTATTGTTGAGTTGATAGCAATCGGGATCTTCCAAGCAACCGCCAATCACCAACAAGCAGAAAATACAAATAATGATGCGTTGTGTCATGTGCTAAAGCCCGTAAAGATATACGATGCCCATCAACCCTGTAAGCCATAC
>JBGTGG010000258.1:0-11411 GCA_041746855.1 Cyclobacteriaceae bacterium
GGTATGTTCAAAACCTGTCTGTGCTTCCGTTTTAGGTTGAAGCCAGGCGCGTGTGCTGTCTTTGAAATGAAAGGTTGTTGCTTCTGATTTTATTCTTTTAATATCCTCGGATGTCTCCGGAAATTCATAGCGGAAAGCAACACCATCGTTGGATACCCGAAAAATGATATTCATTTTCTTTCCACTTTCGGAATGCATTTCAAAAATCTGTTCGGTTGCAGTATACGTGATCTCCTTTTTCTTTGCATTCTGCATACTGTAGGAATCAGTTATTGAAGCAGGATCAGAAACTTTTTTGAGTTTCAGGTTTTTGGAGAAGTCTTCATCTTCGCGAACGATACCCAGTTTGGAATTTGCAAGCACCGCTACATTTTTAAAAAAAATGCTGTACTCCATTTTTTCAGCATCATAGATTGCAGAAATATTTTTATCCGGGCTGTCTATACTGAATTCCGTCTGATCGATTTCTTGATTGCAACTCGTGGCGCCTATCGCCACTGAAATTATTACGAGACTAATTTTGATGAAAGACCTATTCGATGGATTCTTCATTTCTGATTAATTTGTTTGCGAAATTTTGGTGTCAATGTGAAAGAAATCGAAATCAACAAAACCACCGGTCTCTTTCGTAGCGTAATTAAACAACCCAAAACGGTATCCCATAAAGTGCGGTAGTGTGTACGCCATGTGTAATGTTGAACCAATGTGTTTCCAGGTCTTGCCATCCAGGCTGTAATAGAATTCTGCCACATCAACCTTATCTTTAAAATTGCATTCTGCTTTTAGGTAAATTTTGTCTTGTGAAAGTGGGATTCGCGCTGCTTCTACTGGTTTTTCAGATTCAGCATTCACCATCACAATAGACTTTACACCATTTTCAAACTGCACGCCAACTTGGCCAAATCTTTTTTGCAATAACGCGAGGCCGGCAAAATCACCTTCTTTCATTTTTGAAACATCAATATATGTTGAGCCTGATGACTGTGGGCCAATGGTGCGTTGCGTCAACGTGTTCTTTGCGAAATAAAAAGATGTATCAACACGGCCAGTCGTTAGACGGAGATATCCTTTTCTATCTGTAAGGGACCACAGTTTATTATCCGGATTGTGATTCCATTGCCAAACCAAGGGTAAGGCTGGTTCCTTTTTCTTTCTGTTGAATTCATCCGAGGCAACAATGCCGGGTATTAGTCCTTTGCTTGCAGGCAAATCAACTACTTCAGGTACTTTGCCATCCGTGCCCAACACTGGCCAACCGTCTTCCCATTTCACAGGCACCAGATAAGGAATTCTTCCAACCGAACCATAATCACGAAACAAATAGGCGTACCAATCACCCT
The DNA here is from genome assembly GCA_041746855.1 of Cyclobacteriaceae bacterium. GTDB lineage: Bacteria > Bacteroidota > Bacteroidia > Cytophagales > Cyclobacteriaceae > JBGTGG01. The sequence continues at coordinate 1,341 of JBGTGG010000258.1, forward strand.
TCGGAGTATCGATAAGGCCTCCTTGCGCGACTCCCAAATCTTGCAATGCAAGCCTTCCCTCCCACGGTCCGGTTAATTTATCAGCACGATGAATAATTACCGTTCGCATGCCGCCACGAGGCCAGGTGATATTAAACAGATAGTACTTGTCCTTTATCTTAAAGAGTTGCGACCCCTCCGCCCGAAGCATAATGTTCGTTCCTGCGGGAGCGCTGGCATTTTCAATAATAACTTGCTCTTCTGATCCCGGCATTACGCCCGACAAGTCAGCTTGAAGCTCCACCAATTTGATTTGACCTACACCGTGGATCAAGTAAACTTTTCCGTCTTCGAAAAACAGGGAGTGGTCGTGATAAGAAGGTGTAAAGGTGGATAATTTCCAGGGACCTTTTTCGATATCTTTTGTGCTATAAATATGTGTGCGTCCGGAAGTAGCTGAAAAAGTTGAAACATAAAACAGTCCATTATGATACCGTATACAACTCGCCCAGGAACCTCTCCCATAAGCACTTTGACCATTCTCAAGATTCATGGCATCATTGTCGACCAGCGTATCATAGGCGTAGTTTACTAATTTCCAGTTCACCAGATCGGTCGATTTCATAATCGGCACCCCCGGATTCATGTACATGGTAGTACTGCTCATATAGTAGACATCCCCTACTCTTACAATTGATGCATCCGGGACATCGGCAAAAACAATGGGGTTAGTTGCTTTATCCTGAGCAGACAACTGTTGGTAATGTGCTATTGATAGTAACACCACTGTTACCAGAATTTTGGCTTTATAGAAAATACGCGGTCGCTCCATAATTTATGTATACTGTATTACTTCGTTTTGATTCGAATGACTGTTAACGACATGGGTTGAGTCGTGTAGTCAAATTTTTTACTTGCCTTAAATGTGGAATGTACTGGCACCAGCAGATCCGGTTGTTCAAAAGTGTTTTCGGCATCAGCGGGTCCACTTAGTACAATTTGTTCTGCTTGCGAATTGATGCGTTTAAAATTTGCAAGGTTTACGTTCATGACCGCTGGCACATTCCCAACATTCACCAACTTTAAGATCACATCTCCGGTAACAAGATCCTGAACACATGAAGCAGCGAGTGTTGAATCACTGGCTGATAAGGAAACTACATGATCGAAGTAGACATTTCCCATGTGAACAGAGAATAGTTTTTGTACATGGTAATTGGGAGTAAGCACGAGGGACGCATTATCAAAAAAGATCATATCTGTTTTCCATTGCGTGTGGTTTTTCTTTGCAAACAAAGGAGCATACGAAGCCATGCTTACAACATCACCATTTCGCTCTAGCCCAATCATGTAGGCAGCTTCCGCGATTGCATTCTTAAGTTTATTTCCCCAGGATGCATATTCGCCCAGATACACTTTTGATTTGCTCCGATCATACGTATCGTACCGATTCAGATTTTTTAACATCCACTCCGGCTCTTTATAATAATGTTCATCAATGACCGGAATAGTATGAAGATCTGCATACTTCCAGCCCTTTTCGAAATCTTCTCCATCGGGAAATGGTCCAGATGTTCCGATTAAAGTAATCTCAGGATGCTTCTTTTTCACAGCATCAAAAATCATTTTAAAACGAACTTCAAATTCAGGCGTGATTTTATCCTCGTTGCCGATTCCTACATACTTAAGATTAAATGATTCGGGATGGCCGGCAGCAGCACGTTTTGCTCCCCAGGTAGAAGTTACCGGTCCATTCGCCCATTCAATTAAATCCAATACTTCCTGAATGTAGTCTCCCATTTCTTCCATGGGAAGTGCCCGTTGGCCGGTCCCGCCAATGCGCCATGTACCGCCTGAATTTTGGCAACTCACAGCCGCAGGCAAAACAGGCAACGGAATCGCGCCTACATCCTCACAGAATTGAAAATATTCAAAATAGCCAAGGCCTGCAGTTTGATGATAACCCCAAAGGTTCGGTTGTTCAACACGTTGCTCGATAGGGCCAATCGTATTTTTCCAGCGGTACATATTTCCCAACCCGCTACCGTGCACGAGGCAGCCTCCGGGAAACCGGATAAATCGCGGTTCCATATCTGCCAATGCTTGCGCCAAATCCGGACGTAATCCATTTGGCCTGTTCTTAAATGTGTTCTCCGGAAACAACGAGATCACATCAAATGCTAACTTACCCGTGTTGGTAGCCAATATTAATAATGATGCGCTATCCGAACTTTCGAGTGCTGTGAGTTTGGCAGTATACTTCTTCCAATCAGTTGAGGATGTCGAGATTTTTTCTTCCGCAAGTATATCCCCGTTAGGCGCTTGCAAAATAACAGACAATGAAACCGGAGCTGTGGATAATTGGCGCACAAACATCGACATGTTGTAGGCATCTCCCTTCTTTACAAGAATCCCATCAAAGCCTTTATTTTTAATTCCCACACCCGATAATCCAACATGCTCCTTTTCATTGCCAACATGTTCAATATCCAATACAACATAATGCGGATTGTTCGGATGCACAGGGCTGCTGGTTTCTACTGAAATCGAACCGTAAGAATAACCGGGGGTTGTGTATTCCCAATAGGAAAAAGAATTCCAATCGTTCCTATCGGTCGGACTATATTCAAAGGAGCGGTTCTGAATCAACTCAGCATACAGGCCGCCATCTGCTGAATAGTTTATGTCCTCAAAGAAAAGCCCGAATAGCTCAGGACTGATTTTCTTTCCGTTATTGCCCGACTTTGAATCAGGGGTTTGGCCGATGCTTTTTATGGAGATAAACAGCGCAAATACAATGATGCCAATGGCCAGTGTAAAATTTGAAAACGAGTTTTTGCCTCTTTCAGTCATAGTCAGGTACCCCTTCGAAATAAATCCAATACAATGTATCAATCGATTGCATCAAAAAAGCTAATTTAAATAAAATAATTGTATATTATACACTTATGTGAAAATAGAATGGCTATTTTGCCCACTATTAAGTGGCTTGTAAGTGAATAATTGATAACTATAAAAAAAATCGAAAAATGAAGAATAATTGTAAACGCTATTCGGGGATATGTGCATTGATGATGGCCCTGCTGCTGGTTTTATCAAACTGCTCGAACCAGCCGGGAACTGAATGGCACGAGAAAAACCAACAACTTATCAAACAATTTAATCTAACGGAGAGAACCTTAGCGGAACTTCCGGAAACCAATATTGTATCGAATCTTGAACCGGCCAACGTGACCAGTCTTGACAGCCTGGCGAGCGTAACATTATACCCTGGAGTAGAGGCTAAAATTTTCTGGGGAACAGGCACCATGATCAGCACGATTCAACTTGCCCCGAATGCCGCGATACCGGAAGAAGATTTGCCTGCCGACAGGTTTGTTTTTGTTTTGGAAGGATCGATTAATCACTTAATTGATAGATCAATGGTAACGATGATTGCACAGCCACGGGAATCACCAGACGGAACACACAGCGCCACGCCAAGAACTGACTTTCTATATCTTGAAAAAGGTAGTAAAAATAAAATCACAGCAGGTGAAGCGGGCGCAAAAATAATGGAAGTGTACAGTCCCGTTCGCCTCGATTATCTTGAAAAGATAGGAGTATCAAATATCCCAACGGAGACCAGCGATGTTCAATCAGGTTTACCACCAAACGTATTACCGAATAAGGTGTATGATCTTTATGATTTTCAACTTACTGAATTGGCACCCGGTGCACATTCAAGGTTGATTTCCGGAAAGAATACACAGTTGAGTTTTATCTCTATGGATCCGCATTCTGTTTTTCCGCACCACATTCATCCTGAAGAACAAATGATGTTGGTATTGCGCGGGGAATGTGAAGAGGTCCTGCTGGATGGAAAGCAAGGGATGCAAACGAACAGTGTTGTTCGTATCCCTTCGAATATGGTTCATGGTGCAGAAATAGGTGAATTGGGTTGTGATGCGCTTGATATTTTCTGGCCTGCACGCCCCGATTATCTTGAAAAGGAAAAAGCAAGAATGGCTGCCTATCGCGCCATCATACCGGAAGATGCGAAAGTAGAATTGCTTGTTGATGGTAAGAAAACGAAACCCGAATTGAACTTCAGTGAAGGCCCCAAGTGGATGAATGGAAAAATCTATTTTTCGAATATGTATTTCGATCAAAGTTGGAATGCGGATCCCGCGAAAAGTTCAACTGTAGCACTGGATCCAGATGGAAGTTATAAAAACATTACCGAAGGTAAAATGCAAACCAACGGACTATATCCTTACAAGAATGGAAATTTAATTGTTTGTGATATGATGGGACATCGGGTGGTAGAAATGTCAACGAGCGGAAAAGTTCTAAAAGTACTTGCTGACAAATACGATGGTAAACCCATTGATGGTCCGAATGACGTGATCACGGATTCGAAAGGAGGATTTTATTTTACGGATCCCCAATTCACAATGGAACCCGAAAAATTCCAACCGGGTCGCGCGGTGTATTATGTTTCGCCTGCTGGAAAAACAACACGGATTGTTGAGCCCAATGAATTTGCCATGCCGAATGGTATCTTATTGTCCCCGGATGGTAAGACACTCTACATCAACAACTGCTATGACGATGAATCCTGGTATCCGGTAAACAGCGAGAAAGAAAATTTCATTTGGGCATACGATGTCAGTGAAGATGGAACGATTAGCAACGGCAGGAAGTTTGCAACCCTGTTTCTGACGGGCAATGTACTCGACCGCAAAGGAAAATCATCAAGTGCAGATGGAATGGCGATTGATAAAGAAGGTAACATCTATGTTGCTACCTATTATGGAGTGCAAATCTTCAACAACACAGGAGCGTTTGTGGGCATGATCAATTTACCTTCATTTCCCGTAAGTCTTTGCTTTGGCGATGAAGACATGAAAACACTGTACATCGTGAGCTATAGCAAAGTGTTTAAGATACGCACCAATAAGGAAGGATATGTGAATTATTTATAATGAACCTAGCCAATCATTCAACAAGAATGCCGCTTATCAAGTTGCTTTCTTATTTGATGGTTCGGTGAAAATCTTTTGTTAAATTAAAAGACCAATACTGATCATACTCAACTACAATTATGGAAAAGAAAATAGTTACAGCCCTTTTGTATTTATTTGTGAGCCTAGCTGTATCTGCTCAATCAACAGATTGGACAGAAAAGAAAGCAGACAAGTGGTTCAAGAAAAAAGAATACCTGAATGGTTTGGCGGCTACCCCGCATGAATCGATTGACAAAGTTCAATTCGCACAACAGTACCATGCAAATAAAGATGTTTGGGACAAGGCTTTTGCATTCCTAAAAGATACAGATCTAACTGCTTTAACAAACGGTCGGCATGAAATTGATGGCGCGAATGCTTTTGCGTTGGTAAGCGAAGGACCAACAAAGGATTATGACAAAACTGCATTTGAATCACACATCCATTATATCGACTTGCAATTTGTGATCAGCGGAGAAGAAAAAATGGGAAAGGCTCCACTTGCCTCTGTAAAACTTGATAAAGAGTATAATGAAAAAAATGACATCATGTTTTATACGGGTGATGGTGAAATCCATTTAGTCCCTCAAAATACATTTATGTTATTTTTCCCTTCAGACGCACATCGGCCAAGTATCACGCCCGGTGGCAATAAAGTCGTGAAAAAAGTCGTAATAAAAATACAGGTTGTAAAGGCGTAATGCCTTGCTTTTGTTTCATTCAAAAACTTACAGATATGAAAAATAATATTTTTGTCCTACTCATCATTATAACATGCTATTCCGCAATCGCGCAAGAAACAAAACCGGAAATTGGTAGCATCGAATTTGTTTCAAAAGAACTGAACGGCATTATCAAGAAAGACGCGAAAGTTGAAATCATAGCCGATGGCTTTGGATTTACAGAAGGTCCTTTGTGGCTGGAAAAAGAGAAGATGCTATTGGTATCGGATCTTCCCGCCAACACCATTTATAAATGGACGGAAGCGAAAGGCAAAGAAGAATATTTGAAACCAGCCGGTTACACAGACAGTGAACCGCGTGGTGGTTTTATGGGCCCTAATGGGTTAATCCTTTCCAATGACGGAAAACTCTGGCTGTGCCAACATGGTGATAGAAGAATCGCACAAATGGATGCACCGCTTGCTTCACCTGCAACAAACTTCACCACGATTGCTGGTGAATATGATGGCAAAAAATTAAACAGTCCGAATGATCTCATCCTCACAAAAAAAGGAGACCTCTACTTTACGGATCCTTCTTATGGTTTTGAAAAAGGCCCCCGTGATCCCAAGAAAGAAATTCCTTTTAATGGCGTTTATAAAGTCGACAAATCCGGAAAGATTACCTTGCTGCTTGATTCCATTGAACAACCCAACGGCATTGGTGTTTTCCCTGATGGAAAAACGTTACTTGTTGCCAACTCCGATGGCAGGAAAAAGCGATGGTATGCATACGACCTTGCAGCCGATGGTTCGTTGACTTCCGGTAAAGTATTTTATGATGCCAGTGCAACACAAGAGCCTGGTGGTTGTGATGGTTTAAAAATTACAAAAAACGGAACTGTATTCGCTACGGGGCCAGGCGGTGTGTGGATCTTTACCAAAGCTGGTAAGCTCATCGGTAAAATTAAAGTGAATGGGGTAACCGCCACCAACATTGCACTTTCACCCGATGAAAAAACCATCTACATCACCGCGGTTCAATACCTACTGCGTGTGAAGTTACAATAATCTACTTTTTAGATTATTGCAAAAAAAACGCTACCGAATGGGTAGCGTTTTTTTTGATACTAATTTCTGCTACTTCACCCGCGTCAGTTTCATATCCCCCATATCATTCTTGAGTAGAATTTCATCTTCCTTCACAAGTTCGCCTGTATAGCTAATGGTCATATCATTAATAGAAAAACTATAGGATATTTTTTTACCATCCACTTTTCCATTCTCCAGATTTGTTTCACCAAACTCGGTCTTCCACGTTCCGGTTAACACATTACCTTCCACTTTAAAGGTGTATGTTATATCAAATGTACCATTTGGGGTATCGCGGGTACCTTTCCACTTTCCATCAATCGGATTTTGGGCGTAAGCAGTTAAGCAACCAATGATCAGGGCAAACGTAAGGAGGTGTTTCATAAAGTAAGGGATTTAGTTTTTAAAAATTTAAGTTGTTATCGATGGATTTTTTTATTAATCGCGTGATGCTGTTCATTCATTTATTTTTGTTCGGTGGCATACGTAATATTCTTCACCGCTTCACCACCCAACCGCTCTTTCAATTGGGTGAGATAAAGGCTTCGGGGCGTTACGTGTGCATCCAAAGATTCAACATGTCCATTCGGTTTTGTAAGATCTTGTAGTGCTGCATTGAAGACAACAGCATTCACTCCGATATGACCAAACGAATAATTCGTTGCGGTAGGCGGACTTTGAATCAGGAAATCACCTTCACAATTCCAAAAGACAACATTGGCACCTGCCCATCCAATAATATAATCCCAGTACCTTGCAGTCAACGGAGCTTTTACATTATCATACAACACTCCGTTTGACCAACGGTTATGAGGCTCACTTGTTGAATACGGATTGATGGCTTTGCATTCCAGAAATACATTCCCACTCGCTTCCGGTCCTTGCAAAACAAATGAGTGCCGACCTTTTTGTGATACACACCGCTGCACTAAACAAAACTGACCATTCATTTGAAAGGTGAAACGTCTTCCTCCCCACCGCATGGAAACCGGCTCGCGCGATTCACAATCCTGAACCGTTATAAACTTGGTACCGGCATTCGCTTGTATCACACTTCCACCAAAATGAAGGGCCGACATATTCCGCACCCAAACATTTTTCGCATTGCTAATATTTATAAAATTGAAATAATGGTTTTCATCTGAAAAATATTCATCACCCTGATACTGAAATTTCGGATCCAATTTATCGCGATCCATATTTCCATAATTACGCGTACGAACGGAAGGATCATATTCGGAAACACCACGTAGATTTTCGATACCCACTTGTTCAATACGTTCATCACTATACTTTAAAACTTCCCCACCGCCCCAACGCTTTTCAATAGCGGTAAAAATCGGAGCATCAATGGTTATCGTATTTCCAGTCACCTCCACGATAGTCCGGTCAAAATTGATATCAAATGGCCGCCATCGATTTCGGCCAACAGTGGCGGTATCCAAACCAATCGCTTGAATCCAATCGGCATTACCAATCCGCCTCACAATTACTTTATCCCCTTTCTTTAAATTTTTAGCGGATGCTACTGTAAACTTCGTGGCACCTACCGGGACATAGTCATTGGTGATGCGAACCTTTACATCCTCTTGAACGGTTATTGATTTTTCACCTTCAATGTTTATCAACGCAGGCCTTCTAAATCTGCGGGCTGCACCTTCTTCAGGTACAGGAATTTTTCCAAAAATAATGGTGCCTGTATCGCCCATGCCTTCACCGCGTAAGACAACACCGGAAGTTTTAATAGTGATTGGCTTGTGTAATTCATAGTGACCCATCTTTAAAAGAATGGCGCCCCGAAAACCAAAAGCATCCGGAGGTAATGCCGAAACACTATCGATAACCTTTTGAATATGATTTGTATTGTCTCCCAAAATCGGCCAAAGCGTTGCTTTTATTGGAACCGTTGGAATGGAAACCCCTCCACCCTTGTATCCTGCATGAGAAAAATCGGGAATCATATTTCCTAGACTGTCGGGAACATATACTAGTTTATTGTCGACCCCAGGATATACACGCGAGGTTGTTGGTGGCAAATCCTGGGCATTAACTGAAAATAAATTCACGACCAGCACTAACCCTGTGACTAAAAATAATTTCGTCTTACTCATCCGACTATTGTTTAGTTTTTTTTGAATCAACTATTTATTTTCATCATCACCCATTACATCATAACCGCGCCATTTAAACTCTTTCGCCAGTTTGCTTGCCGCAGGCCAGGCTATCTGATGCTGACTGCTGGATACCCACTTTCTTCTGTTTTCTTCTGTATCAAAAACAAATTGAATTTGATAGTTGTAGGTTGTTGGTTCTGCCTGAATTTCTTTTGACAAGTTCTCTGGAAAGAGGCGCAACAATTTGGAGCTGATATAGCCGGGCTGAACCGTCATGGCAGGAACGTAAACGGAATAATACATTTTTTCAAAAGCTTCACCATTTTGTTTGTCCACCACGAAATCCATTTGCAACGCCATTGCTTTCGGAGAAGTCAGTGGTTTTTCAATAGCGCGCTTCTTTTGTCCTGAAGGAGCAATACTAACAACCATGAGTTCCACATCACTGCTGCCGCCATTGGTGATCGTTGCTGACTCACCCATTTGAATGGTGAACGCATTATCCTGCGAAAAGTCAAAGGCTGATGTTCCTATAGAAAGTTTGCCGGATCCTTTTATTACATAATACACTTCATCAATCCCTTCGGCTTTGTGGCTTGCTGACTTGCCTGCTGGTATGATAACATGACCAACGTTATTCCAATCCGTATAAAAAACTTCTGGTGAGAATAATTGACGATAACGAACGCCATCCCCTGCATATGCAGCGTTCTCTTTTAATTTGTTGGCTTCCAATCGTGCGGAAACAAAAACCGGAATCGGATCCAGCGAAGCGCCAACGCGTGCATCCGCCAAATCAAAATTATCGCCTCTACCTTTTACTGAACTCACGGCAAAATTAAGCCAACGCACAGGCGACTTTGATGCATTATAAATAGCATGTGAATCCCCCGTCTTGCAGGGAACAAGCGCAGGTGCTTTGATTTTTGAAGTACGGCCATTGATGGTAAACTCTGCTTCGCCATCAAGAAGTACATACATTTCTTCAATGGTATGATGAAAGTGGTGACCAATACCAGACTTCGCTTGAATAACACCTGCATGGAGATAAAGAAAGTTGGTGGCCAAATCATTGCGACCAACTAATTGCGTAAATCCCATTTTACCAGCACCTGCATGTACGGCTGACAGCTCTCTGTATTTGGTTGGATCGTTCGGAACAACACGTTCTGCTTTTGGTTGCGCAACAGACGACAACATTGCAAAAAGCATTAATGGAAGTAACAGTCTTTTCATT
>JBGTGG010000259.1:0-14170 GCA_041746855.1 Cyclobacteriaceae bacterium
TTTCCATAATTTCAAACAACTCAGTGCCGACATTTCTGGACATAATCAAACGGCTGAAGATTTTATAAATGCTTTCCGGGATGGGCGCGGGGACGCAAAGGATTTCGATGCCTTTTATATTGATCCTTCCAGAAGAAAATCAACACAGCGGGTTTTTAAACTTTCCGATTGCCAGCCAGACATAACCATACTTCAGGATTCATTATTTTTACGCGCACCCAAAATCCTAATCAAAACTTCTCCTTTGCTGGATATCCAGCAGGGTATTTCAGAATTAAAAAATGTAAAGAAAGTTTTTGTAGTAGCGGTCAGGAATGAAGTAAAGGAATTACTTTTCTTGTGTGAAAAAGGTTTTGATCAAGAGCCGATTATTGAAGCTGTAAATCTTTTTGAAAACAAGCCCAATGAAACATTTTCATTCCGTAGTAGCACAGAAAAAAGTTTGGATATTTCTTTTGGCGATCCACAGCGCTATCTATACGAACCTAATGCGGCTATTCTAAAAGCCGGGGCATTCAAAACTATAAGCAAAAATTTTAGTCTTACAAAAATCCATTCAAACACACACCTCTATACGAGTGCTTCACTAATTAAAAATTTTCCGGGACGCATATTTGAAATAGAGGCATTTGTAAAACCCGATAAAAAAGAATTGTTGAATTTTTTTCCTGACGGAAAAGCCAATATGACTACACGCAATTATCCGTTAAGCCCGGAGCAGGTAAAGAAAAAAACCGGGTTGAAAGATGGTGGGGAGAAATTCTTGATCGGGTTTAGTGGGGAAGGGAAGAAGTTTTTGGTTGTTGGAATTCGATTGTAGTTTGTACAGAATATTGTACGGAATTATGAACTATTTCTATTCTCAATCGTTAGGTTTGGTGTATAAAATATATTAACAGATGAAAACTGCAACAGTAACCGATTTTCGAAACAACATGAAATCCCACCTTGAAAAGGTAGAGGATGATCAGGACATCCTTATCATAAAGGGTGCTTTGAACAAGGATTTTGTAGTTCTGACATTGGAGCAATACAATGCCATGCAGGAAACAGCGCACCTCTTATCAACAACAGCAAACACGAAACACTTACTGGAAAGTATAGCGCAACATAAATCTGGCAACATTGTAAAAAAGAAAATAGAAATGGGAAAAGAAAAGCCAGTGAATAAACGAACGACAAATCGTGCAAAAAAATGATTGTTGCCTTTACCCCAAACGGATGGGACAATTACCAATACTGGTTAGACAATGATCCCTCTATTATCGTGAAAATCAACAGGCTCATTAATGAAATTTCACGTGAACCCTTTAAAGGAATTGGAAAACCAGAACCTCTTTCGGGGAATCTGGCAGGATACTGGTCAAGAAGAATTACAGGTGAGCATCGACTGGTCTATGCGGTATCGGGAAGTAAACCCAACCAGATGGTTACGATTATTCAAGCTAGATTTCATTATTAAGTTCGTGATGAAATCCAACCCTTTTAATGATCCACAGTTTCTGCAACCATTCGATGTAGTTCTCTAAAGTCTGAAGATGCCCCTGGATTGTCCTTTTAATTTCCTTAAAATAATTGAAGCGAAAAGTTAAGTAAATCGTATCTAATATTAACACTGGTTTAAACTTTGAGTTTACAAGATTACTTTAAAGTAGATCAAAGTTGCAATTGGTGTAAAGACGATTACAGTGTGCTTAACGAACGGCTCTGTCTGCCCCACAAGCGGGTACACGAAGTTGCAAGCTTTGGCTTCGGTGCTGCGATTCGAAAGACCAAACTCTAAGTCAAATGTCGGCAATTCAACTTCAGTCCATACTTTCTAGCGTTTGATCAGAATTCTCCTTTGAATTATTCCTTCTTTACTTGAAATATTCAAATAATACGTCCCTTCAGGGAGATTGGAAACGGGAATCACAATTGTATAGTTTTCAGTAGATTGCTCGAATACTATTTCTTGGTCACTATTTACGAGTTTAAGTGAATAGATTTCATTCAGAGAATCCTGTTGTCCCAGGACAACTGTAACTTCATCAGATGCCGGATTAGGATACAATGATTCACTGCTATAAAAACTCGATCCACAATTAACCACACCAAAAGTTGAGCTATACCAAGGACTAAAAGTATTGCAAGAAGACGAACGAACTCTTATCGTATGGTATCCAACAGTATAACGAAATCCGTTCAATGAAGCTGACAAACCTGAGCCTTGAGATTCTATTTGACCATTACTTTTAACAACTTGCCATTGATAGGTAATACCTGGTAAAGGATTGTACACATAGAAAGTGCCAGAACCATAAGGACTACCTCTCTCCCGGCATAAATCGTAATTAGGGCCGTTTATTCCAGTAGGTGTCGGTGTTCCAACAGCAACGATTCTTGCAATGTTTGTTCCACAACCACTATTAACTGTAACTGTAATAGTAGCCTGTCCATTGAAGTTGCTCTGTCTTGTAGCCTCACCTGATGTTGGGTTAATAATTAAACCACTAGGGTTGCTGGACGACCAGCTTACCGTTGCCCCAGCCGGTTGGTTGTTTAATGTAAAGGTTGCACTAGTGCAGACAACAGGAGGGGAGGTAATCTCCATTATCGGCCCACTATAGACAGCACCAACACCCACGGCATGCCATGCGTTTGTGACTGCTCTCACCTCTGAAGAGTTCTCACAAAAAATTGCTTCGGCAGCTTCAATCATGGCTGTTCTGATAGTTGCATAAGTTGTTGTTGCATCTAAGTAATTATTGAAAACGGCTTCCACAATAAGTTCTTCAGCGCGGTCAAGACCGACACCAGTAACGTTATAACTGTTCCCAATATCATTAGTGCCACTTTCTCCATTAGACAAGATGTAAAACCAATGTGAAAAAACACCGCTTCTTTTGTACGTTCCGCCAGAGTTATACTGTGAGCTCCCAAACGTATCTGCAATTTTTTGGTGCGCATTGTTATCGTTTGTATTTTGTAGGTTTCTTAAATAAGATTTTCCGTTTGCCATCACCTGCTCCCCAATTCGCCATGTTGCACTCGGCCGAATCCTATGTTCCAAAATTGCGCCCCAGATATCACTCATTCCTTCATGGAAAGAAGCAGTGATTCCAGAATAAACCCAACCAATTTGAAAGTCAGTAATTCCATGGCCAAATTCGTGGGCTACTACATCCATGCTTGCCAAAGGGTTAAAGACAGAGACACCTTGTCCAAAGTACATTACATCTAGAGTAATATCCCAACGCGCATTATCTCTTTGACCAGTGTTAGTACCGTATCTTACGTATGCATTTATTGGTTCATCATCGTCATCAAAACTATTAATGCCGTGTGTATTGCTTAAGTAATCATAAACCTCCTGAAGTGCCCAATGCACATCTAAACCCATGTTGTTGTTGTTGGCAGAGTGTTCCGCTGCTGTCCAGTTGTTGTCGTTGTCAATAAGCTCCACCGCATTGGCAATTAAGGTAGTATTGTTTTGCATGTTTTGTGTATGAATGGGGGCTCCCCGAGTATTGTCAAAGAGACGATGGCCGCCCGCTACAGGGTCGGTCTCGGCCTGACGGCTGCCACTATAACGCGTTGCAAATGTTCCTGTTAAATCCGTCAATCGAGGTTCAGTGGATATTACTTCACCCGTATGCGCATTTACAAAACCTACTTCGTCATTATTAATATGGTCGGATTGTAGATAAATCCGATAAACCAATTCAACGGAAACAACAGAGTCTTTTACGGACATTATGTTTATTTCTTTTACAAGTAATTCGATGATGCTACTCGCCACTTTTTCTTTCTCAATGCTCTTGTATTTCAAAAAAGCATTGATCGCACCTTCCTGTGATAGGGATGGGGTCGTGTTTAAGCCTTCCACTTTCACATAGTGACCATTGGCAAAATACATTTTGCCGTCTTTGAAATGGAGATTGTATCCTGCCCCCTCCACCTTAACCCCTTTGTAGAACTGGTCATAATGTTCATGGACAAAGTTGGGGCGCTTGGATTTGTGGGGTACTTTTTCAAAATGGTCAGCCTCCTGCGATTCCAGATATTGTGTAAAGAAATCGTTGGCTGTACGTGGCGATTTTTCTTTTTCAGCATCACGGAACACCACCGAAGTGACCATACCTCTGCTATTCCGTTCAATTGTTCCCGGTTTTTCTTTTTGAGAAAAGCCCAAGAATGAAACTAATGAGAGCATGATGTAGACAATAATCTTTTTCATAGGTTTTATTTCGTGCGTTTGTAGATATACCAATTAACTATTGCTGGATTTTGAAAGTCCATTCTTAATTTATTAAATGACAGAAATTTGTATTGATAAGGTTCAGCCACCACAGCAGTATCATTGAAAGTATCAATGAATATTCCACCTTTATAAAGAATTGAATCGGAAAACCAATACTTATAATGAAGTAACTCCTCTCCATCATAACGATAAATCAATAGAACACTATCTGGAAGGTACTCTTCATATTGCGAAGGATCTGTCACAGGTCCAAGACTATTTTCAATAACTTCCCATCTTCCTAAAATTGCTTTTTCAGGGTCTGTTACCCTTGGATCAGTTTCCTCTCTATTGCAACCCTGAAAAGTTATAAGAAACATCATAAATAAGATCATCCTTACCAAAGTTAGATTATTTCAAGCGTTCATAAATGAATTTGGTTACTATAGCTGGTTGCTGTAAGTCTAACCTTAGCTTATTATATGATAAGAATTGAAACTTATAAGATTGAGTATCTACAATTATTGTATCATTAGTTATTTGATCTATGTAAATATGACTTACAAATAACAAGGAATCTGAAAACCAATATTTGCTATAGGAAGTGTCTGCTTCGCTAACATAATCAAACACAATACTATCAGGTCTATACTCTGTATAGGAGCCAGGATATGAAACGGGACCAAAACTATTTTCGATAATTTTCCATTTCCCTAGAATGGTCTGTTGGGGGTCAATTGGAGGCTCATCCTCATTGCAACAAATAAAAAATAGACAGAAAAATGTTGAAGCTAAAAATGGGATAAATTTATGATTTTTCATTTGGCTAACTTTTCAATTCTACTATAGTGTAAGATGTGAAATTAATTTGAGAGAATCAAGTATTTAGCGTTTGATTATACTCCTCAAGCTTTCCTAAACGAATTGAAGCGCAAAATAAACTAAAAAGCACCCGATGCTAACACTCCCATACAATTGAATCACTTTCTTCCTGTTCTGAATATCCTCCCACCACAACACAACCCACGGTTTGTACAATCCTAACAGTAACGAAAAGAAACTGAAAACACTCAGCAATAAAAATAACAGCTTAACTTCTTCCATAGAACTAAAGTAATTAAACAAGGGTGAACTGTTAATGATTAATCTGCAAATCTAATGTCTAAATACTTACTACTTATGTCTAATATTTTTTTGATACTTATGTCTTAATACTTGCTACTTGTGTCTAGATTTGCAGCGAATTGAAGGCAAGTGATTTTGTAAGTATGTACCAGGCAGATGGTCTCATCCAGACCGTAGCTGCAGGGATAGCCTCGACCAATCCAACCAATATTAAAATCAAAGGACTTGCTGGTGGCCTCGATGCTGTTGTTCTGGCATCTGTTTTTACTTCCAAACCACAAGACTTTTTAGTTATTCTTCAAGACAAAGAAGAAGCTTCCTATTTTCAAAACGATCTGCAAAACCTGTTGCAACGCGATGTGTTGCTTTTCCCCATGTCATACAAACGCGCGTATGAATATTCGGAAACAGAAAATGCCAATATCCTCATGCGGGCGGAGGTGTTGAGTTTGCTCAATGAAAAAAAGAAGCCGGACATTATCATTACCTATCCGGAAGCGCTAAGCGAAAAAGTGATCAATAAAAGATCACTTGCCAACAATACTTTTCTAATCAAAAAAGGTGCAAATCTGGACGTGGCCTTTCTGGAAGAGTTCATGCACAGTTACGACTTTGAGAAAACAGATTTTGTTTTTGAAGCCGGACAGTTTGCAGTACGCGGAGGAATCATTGATATCTTTTCTTTTGGGCACGAGCTCCCGTATCGGGTAGAACTTTTTGGGGATGAGGTGGACACGATCCGATCCTTCGATCCTGGTTCGCAACTCTCAGTAGAATCGTTGGATTCCATCAGTGTTTTACCCAATATCCAAACCAAACTCATTCAGGAAGAACGGCAATCCCTGTTGGAATTTGTGCCGGAGAAAACCTGTCTGTGGTTTAAAGATTACGAACTTACAGTGGATGTAATCCAAAAATGCTTTGAAAAAGCAACAAATTCCTTTTCGCAAATCGTAAAACAAAGTGGTGCCCAAATACTGACGGATCCGGAAAAACTCTTTGTCACTACTTCGGCTTTTGAAGCAGATTCAACCCGGTTGACAAAAATAGAATTTGGAAAGCGTTTTGGTCTGGATGCTGCAAAAACGTATGATTTCAAATCATCAGCTCAAGCTTCGTTCAATAAAAATTTTGAATTGCTGGCCAACGACCTGATTGAACACCAAATGCAAGGATATCGGAATTTTATCGCTGCCGATATTCCCAAGCAATTGGAGCGGCTAAAAGAAATTTTTGGTGAAATTAGCCCGGAAATAGAGTTTCAGCCTCTTGAGTTTGCCTTGCGGGAAGGTTTTGTAGACCAATCCTTAAAAGTAGTTTGCTATACCGACCACCAAATTTTCGAACGGTTTTATCGCTATCGGGCAAAGGAGAAATTCACAAAATCAAAAGCACTAACACTACGGGAGTTGGCAACCCTCCAACCGGGCGATTTCGTTACCCATATCGATTACGGAATCGGAAAGTTTGCCGGACTACAAAAGAAAGAAGTGGATGGGCGAGAACAAGAATCCATTCGGTTGGTTTTTCGCGACAATGATTTGCTCTACTGTAGCATTCACTCCTTACACAAGATTTCAAAGTACTCAGGCAAAGATGGAACCGCGCCACAGATTAGTAAACTCGGTACCTCTGAATGGGAAACCAAGAAAGCTAAAGTCAAAGGCCAGGTTAAGGACATTGCAAAAGATCTTATTGAACTGTATGCAAAAAGAAAGCAAGCGCCCGGATATGCCTTTGCACCTGATGGATTTTTGCAAGTGGAATTGGAGTCTTCTTTTTTATACGATGACACACCCGATCAGGCGCGTGCAACAGAAGATGTAAAACGGGATATGGAACAGCCGCATCCCATGGACCGGCTCGTATGTGGTGATGTAGGTTTTGGAAAAACAGAAGTTGCAATCCGCGCCACCTTCAAAGCGGCAACGGAAGGAAAACAAGTAGCCGTATTGGTACCGACTACTATCCTCGCCATGCAACACCATCGCACTTTTACCGAAAGGCTTTCGAATTTTCCCGTCACGATTGAATACATCAATCGTTTCAAGACATCCAAAGAAATAAAAGAAATTTTAGCCCGCGTAAAAGAGGGAAAAGTCGATATCCTCATCGGCACACATCGCATCGTGAGCAAAGATGTTGAGTTTAAAAATTTAGGATTGCTCGTAATTGATGAAGAGCAAAAATTTGGCGTCAAAACAAAAGACAAGCTCAAAGAATTTAAAGTAACGGTAGATGTGCTTACCCTTACCGCCACGCCTATTCCGCGCACTTTGCATTTTTCATTAATGGGCGCGCGCGACTTGAGTATCATAGCAACACCTCCACCAAATCGTCAGCCGGTAACAACCGAAGTACATACGTTCAATGAAGAAATTATCCGCGATGCGGTAAGCCTTGAGCTTCGAAGAGGAGGACAAGTTTTTGTGGTGCACAATCGGGTTGGAGACATTGAGCACATTGCCAATGTGATCTATCGGATGGTGCCGGATGCCCGCATTGGTATCGCCCATGGCCAGATGGAAGGCCATCAACTTGAAAAATCAATGGTCAAATTTATAAATGGTGAATACGATGTGTTGGTGTCTACCAATATTATTGAATCAGGTTTGGATATTCCGAATGCCAACACCATCATCATTAATCAAGCACACATGTTTGGACTTTCCGATTTGCATCAAATGCGCGGACGGGTTGGTCGCTCAAACAAAAAAGCATTTTGTTATTTGATTACCTCCCCGGCTTCCACATTAAGTTCGGATTCGCGCAAGCGGTTGGCTTCGCTGGAGGAATTTTCAGATTTAGGCGATGGATTTAAAGTAGCAA
Organism: Cyclobacteriaceae bacterium; assembly: GCA_041746855.1. Taxonomy (GTDB): domain Bacteria; phylum Bacteroidota; class Bacteroidia; order Cytophagales; family Cyclobacteriaceae; genus JBGTGG01. Next base: position 8,177 of record JBGTGG010000259.1, read on the forward strand.
TGCGCGATTTGGATATTCGTGGTGCCGGGAATTTATTGGGTGCTGAGCAAAGTGGATTCATCAGTGACCTGGGATTTGAGACCTATCACAAAATTTTGGATGACGCCATTCAGGAATTGAAAGAAACGGATTTCAAAGATCTATTTGCTGTTGAGTTATCGGAGAGGGCCAAACTCATTGTTCAGGATTGTGTTATTGAAACCGATCTTGAAGTTTTAATTCCAGAAACGTATGTTAACAATACGAGCGAACGGCTTCAATTATATTCCCGCCTTGACAATATCAAAAATGAAGAAGCGCTTGAAAAATTTGAACTTGAAATGATTGACCGTTTTGGCCCGGTTCCCGCTTCTGTAAAAGAATTGATCAATTCTGTTAAGATGCGTTGGCTAGGTGAAAAACTTGGCTTCGAAAAACTTAGTATTAAAAATGACAAGCTTCGTGCTTATTTCATTTCTACTAAAGATTCCTACTTTAGTTCGGATACGTTTGGGAAAATCCTGGCCTTTGTAAAAGAGCATCCACGCAAGTGTAAAATGAAAGACTCCCAGGGAAAGGCGATGCTCAATATTGAAAATGTACTGACTATAGATGATGGGATTTCAATACTCTCCCAAATGACCGGTGAGTGATGCTATCCGGCAATTAATTCTTCAATCGAAATCTGATTAACATACGGCTCCAACCCAAATATCTTGTCAAACGCATTGATCATCAGCACCCGTTTATGCCGTGCGGAATAAAATACTTCGATAAAAAAGTCATGGGATTGATAGAGAAACACATTGCAATCATCCAACGTGCGTTGCATTAAGTAGCTTCCGTTAAAAGTGATCAAATCACATTTCTTTTCGAAAGTCATTAATCTGAAATCATCCAATGAAACCATAGTCCTGTTGTTTCCGCAGGAAAATGACAAAATTGTGCCACAGATTGATTTCGTTAAAAAGAGGATAAAATCGAGCATTTTGACTCAAAAAGCTGCCTAAATATTCCCAAAAATGGAAGAAGATTCTCTTAACAATACAAAGGGATTAAAAGCGTTTTAGCGATACCTTTGTTCGTTCGATTAAAGATTTACCAATAAAATCGTGACTACTTGGAAAACACACTTTTATCTATCTATATTAGCGTTTGGATTAAATGGGAAACACAATGAAATATTTTTTTAGGGCACTTTTTTATTCAGTGGGCGCTGCTGTAGCCCTTTCAGCCTGTTCTCTTTTTGGTGGAGGAGGTAAGCCTACCGCATCAAACCCCGGGCAATTAAGTACAGCAACGGGTTTGGCATACAATGATGAGGATGCTGGTGGTTTTATGGTAAACCCTTTTCAGGGACAACCGGATGCCCCCAATATGATTTTCATTGAAGGTGGTCGCACCGTAATGGGTTCTTTTGAGGAAGATGTGATGTCATATCGCGACAATGTGGAAAGAACTGTTTCTGTTGCTTCCTTTTATATGGATGAAACGGAAATTGCCAACGTTCACTGGTTAGAGTACTTACACTATTTAGCGAAAGATTCTGCGCAAGAGGTGTATTTGGCAGCATTGCCCGACACAACCGTTTGGGTTGGAAAACTAGCCTTTAATGATCCGTATGTTGATCACTACTTACGTTACCCTGGATTTAGATATTTTCCGGTTGTTGGAATTTCCTGGAACCAAGCCAGCAAATTTGCAGCATGGAGAACACTTGCTGTAAATAAAGCATTGGCCGCAGATGCGGGTGAAGATTATGCAGAAACAGATGGACGTATTCCATTGGAATCCGGAATTGTTGTTCCCGCTTACAGATTACCAACCGAAGCAGAATGGGAATATGCAGCTCAAGCACTTATTGGAACACAATGGCTTGAAGAAATGCAAACCCATCAACGTATTTATCCTTGGGATGGTCATGCTGTTCGTAACCCGTATGGAAAACAGATGGGTTTCATGTTGGCCAACTTTAAAAGAGGACGCGGTGACTATGCTGGTATTGCCGGTCGTTTAAATGACGGTGCCCTTATTACCTCTTATATTTATGAGTTCCCTCCAAATGACTATGGTCTTTACAATATGGCAGGTAACGTGAGTGAATGGGTACAAGATGTTTACCGTCCTATGTCATATCAGGATGTTGATGACCTTAACCCAATTAGAAGAGATGGTTTCTTGGATGATAAAGCAGGATACAATAGCGATTTTGAAACGAACCCAACATCCTTTACCTCATTGATTACTGATCAGGCACGAGTATACAAAGGAGGAAGCTGGAAAGACGTAGCGTATTGGATGTCTCCTGGTACCAGAAGATTTTTGGATCAGGATTCTGCGACAGCTACAATTGGTTTCCGTTGTGCCATGATCAGGGCCGGATCCAATTACTAATAGTTTCCTAAGATATTTATAAGAGAAGCCCCTTTTGGGGCTTTTTTTATTTTGCCCGCGACAGACAAAGGATTCCTAATTTTGCCATACCTGATTTGAAAAGTTCTGTGCCGCAAGCTTCAAGTGTGGCCCCAGTGGTGGCAACATCATCTACCAATAGAATATTTTTTCCATCTACCAGGGAAGGTTTCACCACCACGAAAACATCTTTCACATTTTCCCATCGATTGAGCCTGGATTTTTTAGTCTGGGTTGCCGTGCTGATGTGCCGCTCTACAATCCCATCATTGCAGTCAATACCAAATATTTCTGCCATTCCTTTTCCAAATTCCTCACTCTGATTGTATCCCCGTTTTTGTTTTTTGGATCTATGCAAAGGAACAGGAACGATAATATCCCACTGATTTTCAAAACCACTATCCAGCAATTCCTTTGCGTAAACTTTTCCCAACATCCTTCCAATTTCCGGATGGTTTTTGTACTTAAATGCATGCATTAACTTTTGGATTTTTCCCCTTTTCTTAAAAACAAAAAAGGCGGAAGCATGATCAACATTAATTCTGCCGGAGAGCTTTTTGAAAAGTGTGTTCTCAGGTTCCAAATGATCAAAACTTCGTGGAAGATCAGTGATGCATCCTGTACACAAAATGGTTTCCCCTTTTACTAAAATACCATTGCAAGCTTTGCAGTAAGGCGGGTATAGTAACGAAATAAAATCTTCAATGATCTCGATAAATGCAGATTTCATAACGCATCGATTTTACTAACGACCTACCACTACGAAAATTAACATCCTTTTCACAAACTTCATGAGGTTTTTCATTTTATTGACGAATATTGATGATAAGATTTTCAAACACTTAATATGGGAATAGTCGAAGAATTCAATTCTTATCGAAGCAAAATGAATGAAAAGATTCTGGCTTCCGATAGTTTAATTATAAAACGTATTTTCAATTTGGATACTAATGCATACGCAGCGGGGCATTTGGATGTAAAATCAAAGGAACTAATTGGGTTAACATGTTCCCTCGTGCTCCGGTGTGACGATTGTGTAAAGTACCACCTGGGAAAATGCAAAGAAGTAGGCTTTTCCAAAGAAGAAGTATACGAAGCCATGGGGGTTGCGAGTTTAATAGGTGGAACCATCGTTATTCCGCATTTGCGAAGGGCATATGAATACTGGGAGGAACTAGAAAATGTTTAAACGAGATCTGGAACAAGAGCGAAGTTGGAATTCACTTTTGGTGGAATTAGAGCGTATTGTAGGAAAAAAGCCAAAGGATTTAAATAGTGTCCTCTTTTTAATTGGGTTGCAAGAATTGGGGAAAGGTCCCAAAATCCTGAGCAAAGAAGAAAAGCAAGACCTGCTGCATATTGCCATCTGCAAAGTGTTGAGCCTCGCTGGGTATTACCAATTGGAAGGTTTGGACGAAGATGGCTGGCCACATTGGAAATTAATAAAAAAACTACCCCACTTTGATTTACTTGAGCAGGAGAAATTATTGAAAATGCATGTGCTCGAATATTTCGAAAAAGAATATGAATGGGGCACGTAAGGTCTTCTTAAATTATTTGTGGTTCGGGTGTAGGGTGTGTATTTTAGTCTGTGCGAACTTTTACGACCACTGCTTCGTATCTTTAACCAATGGCGAATTCTATGGGAACACGTGCGGATAGAATCGAGGACAAGATCAGGGCTTTTCAAAGAAAGTACTATCTGAATATATTTATTCGGGGCACAATCCTTACGTGCTCAATTTTAATACTCTATTTTTTATTGGCCAGTTTTCTCGAGTATGCATTCTGGTTAGGAAAGTGGCCAAGACTTTTCATCTTCTTGTCCTTTTTTGGAATTGCATTGTTTTGTTTTGCCCGGTTTCTCCGCGACCCCTTTCGTTGGTGGATTTTAAAAAAGGGGTTGGCAGAAGATGAGAGTGCACGAATTATTGGCCAGGGTATTCCCTCAATCAACGACCGATTGCTAAACCTGCTTCAACTTAGGCAACAAGGAAATTCAAGTCTTGCGATGGCCAGCATAGAGCAAAAGACTAACCTCCTTCAAGATTATGCTTTCGACACTGTTGTTGACATCCGGGAAAACAGAAAGTATTTAAAATATCTTGCCATTCCATTTATTGCCACACTCCTTACCATTGTCTTCAATCACAGCATCATTACCAGCAGCACCGAACGAATCGTAAACTTCCGGCAAGAGTTTGCACCAAAAGCCCCTTTCTTGTTTACTGTATTGAACCCGAACTTAACCGCTTTTTATAACGAAGACTTTACTTTGAATGTCATTCTTTCCGGGGAGGCCATTCCTGATAAACTTTATATTTTAATTGGTAATCAGCGGTTGAAATTATCGCCTGGGGAAAATCCAAATGAATTCGCCCACACTTTTCAGAACATTCAAGAACCCGTAAATTTTCAATTGGAAGGTGCGGGATTTTTCTCAACAACCTACACCATTGCCATTGCCAACCGGCCCGAATTATCACGGCTCGCTGTTTCCATTGAATACCCAAAATACATCAATCGAAAAAACGAAGAAATATTAAATGCTGGAAACCTTGACGTTCCTGAAGGATCAATTTTGCAATGGAACCTCAATACCAACAATGCACAAAACGCAAGCATTCTCTTTGCCAAAGACTCCGTTTCAAAACCATTGCAAAATACTGATAAACAGTACTTTACGATTAAAGAAAGGTTTCTCGAGTCGGATGCTTATGAAATTTTCCTGACCAACGAAAATAGCCAAAACAAGGAGCGGCTTGCGTATTCTATTAATGTGATCAAGGATCAATACCCGCAACTTTCAGTCAATAACTTCAAAGATTCTGTCCTCTATAAACGTGTAATTGTTGGAGGTTCTATCGCTGATGATTACGGCATCACTGAAATGAAATTGCATTATCAATTAATGGACGATCAACAAAATGAAGTTTTTAGAAAATCCATTCCCATCCCAATTGTCAAAGGTCAACTTCAGCAAAGTTTTTTTTACAACTGGTCGTTGGATTCCATTCAATTGAAAGCAGGTTATCAACTTGAATATTATTTACAAGTGTGGGATAATGACGGTGTGAATGGTAGAAAATCCACGCGCTCAAGCAAGTATAGTTTCCTGGTTCCAACGCACGATAATCTGATTACAGAAATAGATAAATCCCGATCACAAACGGAAAAGCAAATTGAACAGAATGCAAAAAAAGCTACCAACCTCAATGAAAAAGTTGAAGAAGTCCTTCAGCAAATCAAAGGAAAGCAAAATCTCGACTGGCAGGATAAAAAGATGATTGAAGACATCATCCAACAAAAACAAAGCCTTGACCAACAGGTCGAAAAAATGAAGGAGCAAAACAAACTGCTTGATGAAAAGAAAGATGCATTTACCGAACAAGATGAACGCATACGTGAGAAAGCAGAGCAGCTTCAAAAATTGATGGATGAACTTTTGGATGAAGAAACCAAAAAGCTTTTTGAAGAACTTCAAAAGTTATTGCGTGAGAATGCAGATCCCAATGACATCCGCAGAAAGTTGGATAAAATCCGGCAAGACTCGAAGAATATGGAAAAAGAGTTGGAGCGAACCCTTGAGCTTTTCAAACAACT
>JBGTGG010000260.1:0-2799 GCA_041746855.1 Cyclobacteriaceae bacterium
TTGGCTTCAATGATTTGATATTCATCTATTGTAAAATCCTTCCGGAGAATAGGACAGAAATTAAACTTTCGAGCCGTAGTTAAATCTTCACTGCTTCCCCCGAAAAATTCCTTATCAGTCAAAACTGACAACGCGGACGCACCAGCCTGCATATAACCAATCGATGTTCGCTCAACGGAAACATACGCATTGATCATCCCTTTCGATGGTGATTTCCTTTTGATCTCCGCAATGATTCCGGATTTATCTTCCCGTTGAATATACTTCTTCAATGAAACCGTGGGGGATTCAAAGTAAATACTCTTCTCCAACAGCTTGATTGGATAAAGCTCTTTGCGCTCCGCTACTTCCGCTTTTTTATGCTCAATTATTTTTTCAAGAATGTTCACTACTTCGTTGTTAGTTGTTCGTTGTTCGTTGTTAGTCGTTCGAAGAAATTGTCGCTATCAACCAACAACTATATGTTTTATCTAAAGTTCTAGTGTCTAGTATCCAGTATCTAGTATCTAAAGTCTAGTATCTAGTAATTTTTTAAACTTCTCCAAGGCCTTTCCTGAAACCAGCGCCTCTCGTGCTTTATCTATCGACTCTACTATTCCAGCTTCACGGTTTCCACAATACAATGCCATGCCTGCGTTGGCAATCACTACATCGTTTTGCGCACGCGTTCCTTTTCCATCCAAAACATCCATAAATATCTTTGCAGATTCTTCTACCGTTTCCCCACCATAAATGTCGGTACGATTCACTTCTTCCAATCCCAAATCCATGGGCTCGAGCATTTGTTCTCCTGTATTGGTGAACAATTTAAACGGGCCCGTCAGCGAAATCTCGTCATACCCTTGCACATCATGAATAATAACAAAATCCTTGTCTGTGTTTTGATACAAATAGCCATACTGTCGTGCGAGCTCCAAACTAAACACACCTACCAATTGCCGTGGTGGGAATGCAGGGTTCACCATCGGTCCCAGCATGTTGAAAAAAGTTTTTACACCAAGCTCTCTTCGTATGGGGGCAACATTCTTCATTGCCGGATGAAACAATGGTGCATGCATAAAAAATATATTTGCTTCTTCTAAACTCTTTTCAAGTTTATTCTTATCGTTTGTGAACTGATATCCAAAGTGTTCCAACACGTTGGACGAACCACTCACAGAAGAAACACCATAGTTACCATGTTTCGCTACGGGTTGTCCTGCTGCTGCTACAACAAATGATGATAGCGTTGAGATATTAAATGTGTTCTTTCCATCTCCTCCCGTTCCGCACACATCAATTACAGGAGCATCTACTTTAATAGGAATACAAAGTTCCAACATCGCATCCCGAAAGCCTTGCAATTCTTCGATCGTGATGGCGCGCATCATGTACACCGTCATAAAGGCGCTCATCTGACTGGCATTGTATTTACCCGAAGCAAGATCAATCAACACTTGTTTGGCTGCGTCTTTCGTCAACGACCGGTGTTCGATCAAATCGGTTAGTATTTCCTTCATTCTAATTTGTTAACCAGTTGTTGATTATTTCCTTTCCGTGCTCCGTCATAATAGACTCCGGATGGAATTGAACACCATGAATATCCATTTGTGTGTGTGCTATCGCCATCACAATTCCTTCATCATTTACCGCTGTAATTTTTAACGTTTCCGGAATACTTTCTTTCACTACCGCCCAACTGTGATAATGGGTGGCTGTAAATTTCTTGGGGATCCCTTTGAACAAAACATCCTCTTCTATTACCTCCACTGTAGAAGTAACACCGTGCAAAACCTTTGGAATGTTGATCAAACTGCCCCCAAATACTTCCGCTATCCCCTGATGCCCAAGACAAACTCCTAAAATGCTTTTTGATGCGCCATACGTTCGAACAACTTCTTTCATAATTCCGGCTTCGTCAGGAATTCCAGGACCCGGTGAAAGCAATATCTTATCGTATTTTCTTACAGCCTCAACTTTAATTTTATCATTTCGGATAATATCCATCTTATGACCAAGCTCACGAATAATGTGTACCAGGTTGTAGGTAAAGGAGTCGTAATTATCAAGTACCAGTATTTCCATATTGTTAGATTCTCTCTGCCATCGCAATTGCTTTGCGCAGCGCTTCAATTTTATTGTTTACTTCCTGCAATTCTTTTTCCGGAACAGATTGCGAAACAATTCCCGCACCTGCCTGATAGGTTAATGTGTTGTCTTTACTCAAAAATGTACGGATCATAATCGCATGATTGTACGCTCCGTTAAATCCCATGAAGCCAATCGCGCCACCATAAAACCCGCGGTTGATATTTTCATATTTGCTAATGAGGTTCATGGCCATGTGCTTCGGTGCCCCCGACAGTGTACCAGCGGGAAAGGTATCTACTGCAAGTTTTAATGGTGACGTACCTTCATCTAGTCTGCCCGTTACTTTTGAAACCAGGTGGATCACGTGGGAATAAAATTGTACTTCCTTAAAAACTTCAACTGTAACCGAAGATGAATCGCGACTTAGATCATTCCGGGCTAAATCCACCAACATCACATGTTCAGCATTTTCCTTTTTATCGAGTGTTAACTGGTTCGCCAACTCCGCATCCTCTTTGTCATTTCCGGTACGTTTGAAGGTGCCCGCAATTGGATAAATGCTGGCCTCCCCTTCTTTGATTTGGATTTGTGCTTCCGGTGATGAACCAAAAATTTTAAAACTTCCGTAATCGAAATAAAATAAATAGGGCGAGGGATTGATGGAACGCAAGGCGCGATACACATTAAACTCATCGCCTTTAAACCTGCTCGTAAATTTTCGGGACAACA
>JBGTGG010000261.1:0-3726 GCA_041746855.1 Cyclobacteriaceae bacterium
GAAGTATAACTTCCTCTTCGTTAAGAATTTGGTTTTGTATTGTTAAATCTTCCTTCAACTCTCGCGATTTATCCTTTCTGATATCTAAATGAATAGAATGATCAAAAGATACAGATTCTAAATAAAAAAATTGGAAGTAAAAAAACAGGAACAATTTCCGGCAAAATTTCTGTTACCTTCGCGTTGTCTAAAGTTTGGTATGTATGAAAAGTGAAAGCAAAAGCTTCCTTACCGGGATGTCGAACCCCATCAATAGGAATCTGGTATTAATTTTATTTGGCGGACTGCTAACGGCAGTTGTGCTGGTTACGGCAGTTGCAATGCTGATCAATCAATTGTAAACCGTAGCATCCGGGCGGGCAGAAACCCATTCTTCTCCATCTTCGAAAACTTCTTTCTTCCAGATGGGGGCTTTTTCTTTTAACTCGTCAATGATGAATTGGCAAGCCTTAAAAGAATCTTTCCTGTGCGGTGCAGAAACAGCAATGGCGACTGCTACTTCACCGGGCTTCAGTGTACCGATGCGGTGGCTTACTGCCCAGCCCTGAAGCGGCCATTTGTGCGAAGCTTCATCAATAATTTTTCGAACTTCATTGACCACCATGGTTTCATACGCTTCGTATTCCAACCATACTACATTTTTTCCGTGGGCATTGTTTCGTACGGTTCCGATAAAAACATTAACAGCTCCGGCACCTAAGCTCGAAGCTGTCTCAATTACTTTCTGTACATCAATGGCTTTTTCAGTGATCTTGATCATGATGGGAATTTTTTAGTTGAACAAAATACTAGCCTCCGCTGACGGGAGGGATGAGAGCAATTTCGTCATTCTCATTTAATTTTGCACCCTCTTCTTCATATTTATTGTTCACGGCAATAAATAGTGATTTGAGACCTTTCAACTCCGGATATTGCACCTCAAGTTCAGCTTTTAATGACGAAACCGTGGTGCCGGATGCGAATTCAAGAACGGTTTCCTTCCCTCCGATAATCTCCCGTGTTATTCCAAATGCCTTTATTGTAAGTTTCATAGTGCAGTTATTCCCCAAAATTAATAAACCTGACCAATTTCATGTGCTTATAATCTTGTATTAAGGTCACATGGAATGGCCAAATAATCATTCGCGGTTGTGCAAAGTGTTTGCGTGTCCATTTTGTATCTTTACGCATTGTGATGCATCCCATTAAAACATTGTTCGACAATCATGGCAGGCCCATCAACTACCTACGGCTGGCAGTAACAGACCGCTGTAACCTACGCTGTTTTTATTGTATGCCGGAAGAAGGCATCCATTATCTCCCCAAAAAAGACCTGCTCACATTTGAAGAAATCGAACGACTTATCAAAATACTTGCTTCCCTGGGGATCACCAAAGTACGGCTCACGGGTGGTGAACCTTTTGTGCGGAAAGACCTGATGAAATTAATAAAAACCATCAAAGCAATTCCCGGGATTAATGACCTGCACCTTACCACCAATGGTGTTTTAACAGCGCCTTATATAAATGAATTAAAATCAATCGGAATTGCTTCTGTAAACCTGAGCCTTGATACACTTGATCGTGATCGCTTTTTTAAGATCACCCGCAGGGATGAATTCACCAACGTGATGGATACACTCCATGCATTAATAGATTCAGGAATTCCTATAAAAATCAATACCGTAGTGATGGCGGATAAAAATATTGAAGACATCCATCCACTGGTGAACCTCACAAAAGAACATCCGGTATCCGTTCGGTTTATTGAAGAGATGCCGTTCAACGGGGAGGGAAGTCATTACCCGGTGTTGCACTGGAACTACACAAAAATCCTCAACTATATAAAAGAAGAATTTTCGCTGGTAAAAGAGCAAGACCCGGAAAATTCAACTTCCTACAACTATAAAATTCCCGGTCATGCCGGAAATATTGGTATCATCGCTGCCTTTAGCAGAACATTTTGTGGAACCTGTAACCGCATTCGCATGACGGCACAAGGAACATTGAAGACGTGTTTGTATGACGATGGGATATTGGATGTGCGCAACCTTTTAAGATCCGGTTTTAATGATGAAGAAATCATTGTTGAACTAATGAAAGCATTTGCCTCCCGACCAAAAGACGGTTTTGAAGCCGAACAACTTCGAAAAAACACCAACCCCATTTCTGAATCAATGTCTACCATCGGAGGATAATTGTCAATGGAGTTCTATCTTCTTATTGTTGCGTTCTTGTTTATCGCCCTGATATATTCTTCTGTAGGATTTGGTGGTGGATCAAGTTATCTGGCTTTGCTCGGGGTGCTTTTCCTTCCTATTGAACTCATTCGGCCTACTGCCCTACTCTGTAATATTGTGGTCGTCACAGGTGGCACCTATCTATTTTATAAGGCAGGCTATATCAATTTGAAGAAGGCACTTCCGTTTGTAGCAGTAAGTATTCCAATGGCTTTTTTGGGAGGCTACTACCCGATAAAGGATCGATCTTTTTTTATCATTCTGGGTATATCTCTTATAGTAGCCGCATTGCTATTGTGGTTTCAACAGAGTATTCAAAACAGAAAGGAGCCGATCAACAGTTCTAATCTGGCCAATATGGGGATTGGTGGGAGTGTTGGATTGCTTTCGGGTTTAGTGAGCATTGGCGGGGGAATTTTTCTATCTCCTATTTTGCATTTACTGAAGTGGGATGAAGTAAAAAAGATATCAGCGATTGCAAGTTTATTTATTTTGGTCAATTCGATCAGTGGATTGGCCGGACAATTAACCCGTAATCCTTCGATCAATTGGGATTTTACTTGGCCATTGCTATTAGCTGTTTTTATTGGCGGACAAATTGGCTCGCGCTTGGGTGTTCAGCTATTTAATCCGGTTACGATCAAGCGCATTACCGCGATCTTGATTATCATTGCGGGTGGAAATATTATCTATCAAAATTGGTGAGGTAAAAAAATCGAAAAAAATTCACTTAATCCATCGGATTCAATAAATACCAAACAATTGATACCTTTGCGGCCTTAGTTTTTCCGAAACCTGCCAACATGCCCGAAACCAGTATTATAGCGCGATTGAAAAGTAAATGGCAAGTAAACAGTCTCTGGCAAGTTGTGCTGATCTTGTTGACTTTCGCGCTCACCGGAAGCACCGTTCTCTATTTGAAGAAATGGTTATTCTTGCTCCTGGAATTTGACGACACCACCTCGTGGATTACGAAAACAATAGTCTATCTCCTTTTTGTCTTTCCGGCCTATCAGCTTTTGATACTTGTCTTTGGAACAATTTTAGGTCAGGGCACTTTCTTTTGGGAAAAAGAAAAGAAACTTTTCAGGTTTATAAAAGAAAAAGCAGGCAGCATTATCGGGCGATCTTAAGTTCTTAAAATTTTTATCCGCTCTCCTACTCCATCAATGATATTCTATCGATATTGTTGCAGAAAATAATTTCCAATGCGTGTTCAGGTAGCAACAGAACTAACAGAAAAATTCAAAGCGGAATTTCATCAACAGCCATTGATTGTGCGCTCACCCGGACGCGTCAATATCATTGGCGAGCATACCGATTATAATGAAGGGTTTGTTTTGCCGGCAGCCATTAACAAAGCTGCTTACCTGGCTATTGGCGCACGGGATGATGATGAAATCCATTTGATCGCGATGGATCTGCATGAAAAATTCTCCATCAACCTAAAAGATTTAAAAGCAGTCAAGGAAATCAATTGGCCAAACTATATCCTGGGTGTGGTTGCC
>JBGTGG010000262.1:0-12175 GCA_041746855.1 Cyclobacteriaceae bacterium
AATATTTTGATAGTGGCCAACATGTAACTTTGGTAGGTGGCCATTATGGAAACTGGGAAATGTTTGCGGTAAGTGCCGCCAAAAATATTCCCCATCATCCCCTTGCGCTCTTTACACCTTTGCGGAATAAATTCATGAACACTAAGATCACGAATAGCCGATCGAGGTTTGGGTTGCGAATGAAAAGTTATCCCGAAGTAAAAGAAATTTTAAAAGACGGAATCGAAAAACAACTCTCCATTATTTTTGCTACCGACCAATGTCCTCGGTTGAGACAACATCCCCATTGGACGATGTTCCTGAATCAGGAAACTGCGGTCCAGTTTGGCAGTGAGAAATTTGCGCGCGACAATAACACCCCTGTTATCTATGGTATAATAGAAAAGACAAAGCGCGGACATTATTCGGTAAAGTATACCATGTTAAGTGAGTTCCCCAATGAGCTTGCCATTGGTGAACTTTCCGAAATGCATACCCGACAGCTGGAAAAAGACATTATTGAAAATCCATCCTACTGGTTGTGGACACACAAAAGATGGAAGCGAAAAAAAATAGATTTTCAAAAGCATTGGGAAAAGCAAGAAGCAAGTAAACTTTCTGCCTAGCACCCCTGTAAAAAAATAAAGGCTGCCCCAAAAGGAGCAGCCTATTCCACAAAAGAACAACCAATTAAAGTGGGGTTAGTTCAAATATGAAATGTCCATCCAGCCCACTTACACGCCCTCCCATTTCAACGACCGTAAAGTCAAGTATCAGTCTGTTTTCCGTTAATTCAAAAACCATTTCTTTTCCGGTATCAAAAATAATCTGCGTCATGTCGCTATTGAATTTCCATTTTCCGGCAACATCCGGAAATGCGGATCCGCCATTGGAAACCAAAAAATTACCAGCGTAACCATCGGCTACTTGATTTGTAAATTGAATGGCAAAATTTTCATATTGAAAAGAAAGGTCTCCATCCAAATCGTGTGTTACGATAGCATTGGTCCAAACATTTGCGGTCAGCATATTGGTCATGACCTCTTTTTCATTGGGACCTTGATCTTTGCAGGCGCTCAGCCCAATAAACAAGGAGAGAACAACCATGTTTAAAATTCTTTTATTCATCTCTATATTATTTAAATGTTAGAAAAAAGGACAGTTTATGATAAGCTGTCCTCAAAAATCTACTTACTCCTTTACAACTTTAATAACCGATCTTCCCGTTGGCCCAACAACCTGGAGGATATACACTCCGGTTTGTAAATGACCAACTTTCAACTGTACTTCACGGCTCCTTTGCATATCAACTTGATTGGTGATGAGCTTCTTGCCAGTCACATCCATCAGGTGAATATCCGTAACACCGTTCCATTCACTGCTCATGGTTACAGTAAGGGTATTTTCCATTGGGTTTGGATAGGCTTTCACACCCTTAAACATGGAGTCTTCAAATCCCAACACTTTATCAACCGTAATGGTAAGTGTTTTGGAAAGGGAAGCACCATACGTATCGGTAACTACCACATTCAACTCCGATGTTCCAATCATTAACGGTTTAATGATAAAACTGGAAGCCGAACCAAACACTGTAGCCACTTCCGGGTTTGACATTGCTGATACAAATGAAAGCTTGTCACCATCCGGATCGGAAAAGAAATCACCCATCGGATATTCAATCAATTCACCCATATCATAATAGTGCAACGCCTCGGTAGCACCAACAAACACAGGCGCACGGTTCACATTTTTCACTAAAACATTGAGTGTCATCTGGCTTACTGCACCATGCTCATCTGTTCCCATAAAAACATAGGCGTGTTCACCTGCTGCATCATAGTCCGGTGCTAACGTGATGGTAAGGTTATCTTCTACTAGTGCATGCGTTACACCTGTGTACGCGGCTGCAGGTGCAAGTGTAAAAGTATGTCCTTCTACATCCTTCACTTTTACCACTATTGCTTTTGTGGTTCCTTCATCCATTCGCGTGATAGCCGGAACTCCGGTAAACCGTGGTCCTTCATTGATGTGCAGTGTCACGGGAATACTACCTGTCGGATTCATCGGATCATTTGAAGTAATGATCAAGGTAGCATGTTGATCACCACGCTCACCATAGGCCGCAGTAAAATCAAGTTGGATATTCAATGAATCACCAATGGCAATTGTTCCGGAGGTTGCTCCATTGATCGCTACCCATGTATTGGAAACAAATGTCTCTTCTGCTGCGCGCATCATCCAACCCGTTGTTTCAAAATTATCCTGAATGTCATACCAAACACCTTCATACAGATAGTTGTACCGATCTGCTGATGCGGTTGCCAAATCTGATACGATACCTTGTGGATATTCCAAATCAAAAGGATATGTTACCACCACATAGAAATCTTCGTTCGGGAAAATAGTTTGCGGGTTTTCAATTGGAATATCCAACCACTCACCTGTTTGACCTGCGGTGTAGGTATACGTGTACGTTCCTGATGTCAGGACTTTCGCATTGGCAATGTTGCTTCCTCCGGCACGCACCTGGTATTCAAGAACACCCGTTGCCTTTTCGATTGAACGGTAGTACACCTGAATATGCGAGATATTAAATCCATCCGATCCGGCATTGAACTTTGTAGACACGGTTAAATCATACGCTCCACTATACCCTAAAAAGTCGTCCGGAGATGTGCGCTCTTCATGGCTCAAGACCCTATTAAAACTCTGAATTGATGATGGGGATATGCTTCCTGTTGTTGCAGCAATTGTTTTTAACGGTGCCGTTCCGGGTGCATTCGCCATCTGCTCTTGTGAACTTGTTGAAACATTCGAAGCACTACGGTGATAGGCGATACTTAATTCATATGTAAGCTCACCCTCTCCATCAAAATTGTTGATGGTGGCTATTTGTGAATCAGTGTCCGTTAAGTGAGTTACTTCACTGGAAACACGTGCGGTAGTGATACCGAGTACCGGAGGCTTGGTCACTGTTCCTTTTACCGGAATCAACAACTCTCCTAAACTTGTATTCAGTACAACGTTATCTGCAAGGGCCCCGGCTTCTGTTGGACGATACACCAATCTGAATTTCAGTCCTTCACCCGGCTTTACAACCGGCCATTCCCAAATCCAGGCAATATCAGACCAATACCATGAACCTCCCCACATCGGATCGTACGCCCACATTTCAATTGCGAAATCAGGTGATAAACTTTCAACATTCATGCTAATGAAAAACAATTCAGCAACTCCTGAATTCGTGATTGTAAATTCGCGATTATACGCAGCGGGTCCTTCCACCGTTTCGAATGCCAGGATTGTTCCGAAGTTAAGTGTATCAAGTGTTGTAATGGCTGCTTCACCCGTTACGGTAAGTTGCACGGGTTTTTCCATTTGTTCACTGCCCGGTACATTGGTTCGGATGATCAATGCGTCCTCATATGTACCCGCGAAAATATTTACGGTGTTGATTTCAATTGTTGCATTCATGGTTGTGCCCGGTGCAACCGTATGTTTCTCAGCAGGACTCACAATGTAGGCCAAGCCACTTCCATGCGGCAAATTTGAATAGGCATTGATGGTAACATAGTCTGAACCATCTTCATTTTGCATACCAATGTTTGTTGTTCTTGACATCGCATCGGATGAACCGTTGACCTTATACTGGAATTTCATCGTTCCATTGGTGTAAAAAATAATCTGTGCAGACATGGGATCTGCCAAGCCACCAAAATTGTCTTGCAGGTACTCCCACGAAATAATGATTTTCTCGTCATCCGTCTTTACAAATATTCCAACCTCATCATCCGGATACACATAGTTATCAATACCACCGAATGTCCAATAGGGAGCCAACATCATTTTGTAATTAGTCTCGGTTGGGAATCGCTCTGTGAAAAACGGAATCTCCTCCGGTTTAGTAAACGTGATCAACCCGTTTTCTGCAACGTACATAGTCGTGTATTCCTGACCATAAAAATTTACCGGCCAAGGCAGTTCAAGTGTTCTCCAGTATTGTTCCGGATCAAAATAATCCTCACCGATAAACGGAAGTTGCGTTCCTGTTTTACGGATATCAAGCCACTGATAATTTGTGCCATCATTATACATTTTGTAAGTATAGGTGAAGGCCGGAGTGCTCATAGGGCCAATGTTCTTCTTCATCGTCAACCACTGGGTGCCGGTTGCTACTACTTCAAGATCAGCGAGCCCGGTATTTTCAAAAGAAATTGGGTGGCTGGATTTTTCACCATGTGCCAACGTTTCAATAATGGGTGACAAGTCTGTAACAATCGCAGGAGGATCCAACACGATTCCCGAAAGGTTGATTACATATTCGTTTCCTTTGTCATCACCAATGCGAATTACATCACTCAATGTTGTAACCACCTCCGTTGGCATCTCCACTTCAAATACAACACCAAGTCCCGGCTTCACAGTAGCGGACTGATTTCCGTTGATTATAAAAGTAGAATTGTCTTGTGTGAACGAAGTAAACATTACCGAAGCCGTGCCATTGTTTTTAAAACTTAAGTTCCGTTTTGCAACAGCCCCTTGAAACACTTCACCAAAATTTATGTCAGTAGAAGAAAGGACAATATCCGCTTCCCCACCTGCAACAACATTTAATTGTACAAGCGCTATTTCCTGACCATTGAAGGGATCATTGCTGATGATATTGACATAGCGATTGACTATTCCTTCAGCAAGTGTGCTGGTGTTTATGGCCACCTCTAGTTCAGCAGATTCACCCGGCATCAAGATGCCACCTGCATTAGTAATCGATGTGATGATATTGGGGCCAGGATAATCAAACCCAACGGCCAATCCTGAATAAATCGAAATTGGTTTACTCCAGTCATGTACAAGAATACCATCCTGCTGATCGAAGTCTTCTATTAGTACGGTGAGATAATCTGTATTGTAATATCCAATATTCTCATAGAAGAAGCGAATATTGCCATCTGCATACAACACCATTTGAGCAGTATTAAAGCCCGACCATGCATCCCCTATTTCATTCCATTGAACAATTACACGATCCGGCTCAACGCGATAGAACACATCGCCACCTGCTGATAAATCCACAAACTGTCCTAACGGTGAAATGTATCCCTGTGGGCTCCATGGTGCGCCATCCAATCGCGGTGTGTTAATTGGATTTACAGCATCACTAAAGGTTGTAAATCCTTTTACCGACACATACAAGGTGCTCATGTTGTCTTTGTAATATGGGAAAGTAAAACCCATTTCAACAGGAAAGTATCGGTTGTCATTTGCTTTAAAATACGGAGTGATATTCTCACCTGTGGTTGTTATATCCTGAAAATTATATACTAACGGATTTGGTTCGTTGGCATAACTGGTTCTGAATTTATATCCATAATTATGGTAATCTTCCGTCCAACTTTCTGCTACTCCCGATTCATCAAATCCAGGAACAAAATATTTCAGTGCAGCTTGTCCTGTGTTTTCTACGGTAATGCTTGCGTTCACCTGATCACCAATTGTAATCGCATTGATGGTTTGCGTGAGCGGTGCCACTGCTATTGCTGCCGGAGGCGAACTGATTCCGAACAAAATAATTTTCAATGTCTTGTTGCTACTCGCGGATGACAACGTCAGTAATCCATTGTCATTTCCTTCTGCGGTTGGATTATACCGGATTGTTAAGGTGGTTTCTCCTTTCGCTGCTATTTGTGTTGAAGGCCATCCTTGTATTTCAAATTTCGGATTAGAAATAGAGTATTCGATGTCATTATAATTTCCAAGTCCTGAATTCCTGATGGTGACGGACATCTCTTTTGATGTTCCTTGAAATACTCCACTAAAGTCGAGTGTTTCGATGGAAGAAAGTTTTGGCAAATGACCAGACACATTGATCGTAACCGGAATCCTTAACGCTCGCTGGTTGGCATCATTCGAAGCTAGAACAACATTTGCCTGATAAGTGCCATTTATTAATGAAGTAGCATCAGCTGTTAATGTGGTAGCACCTTCTTCCATTCCGGCAATTTCACCCGAAGCTGGTTCAAGTATTATGTATTCACCTAAGTATTCATTGGTACTTACGGCAACGGTAGACCATGCAAAATTTTTGTCCGCCATTAATTCTGCAAGTGGAGCCCAGGTCTTTCCCATATCCACTGACATAAAGCAATAATCAGAATTTTCCGGACTCTTCTCCCAACCTACGCCTAATGGATATTTATTTCCGGCAGGTACATGGAAGACAATCCAAAATGTTTCCCCCTTTTGGAAGTACTGCTGTTCTGTTAAGTTGATATAGGCATTGTGTTCATAGTTCCCATCAGCAACATACTCTTGCGCATGTATTAACGCCTGCTTGTTTATGGATTGTCCTTTATAAATTTCAACAATCACAGGCCCCAAATCGGGTTTATGTTTTAAATACATCACCACCCGCGTGAGGTTAAAACCTTCTTCCTCATTTACAAAAAACTTCGTGGCTGATGAATTGGTTAAGGATAAATCATTCTCTCCGATTATATAAGAAGTGTATTCTATATAACTTTTTTCCTGTTCTTGAAACGCTGTTACTCCTATGCCGCTATTCGGCTTCATATCCCGCAAAGCCTGTGTTCCTACCTTCGCCAGATTGGCAACTTTTCCAGTAGCGAGTTTTGGATAGCGTAGTCCTTGAAAAGAACTGGGGGAAAGCTCGGTTTTTTTATGGCGCATAAAATATTCCCACCGCAACAAACCCTCAGCATTGTTTAAAATAGTAATGTCGTGGCTGCCCATTGTTGATGCGCTTACATCAATATCCAATATGATTTCCTGGCTATCTTCATCTACAGCAATCGCAGGACCTTCATTGGTAGTACCTGTCGCCACGTTTGATAGTTCAGACAGATTGTTCCATCGGTCACCCGAAACAACAGCAAAGTAATATTTCGTAAGACCCAGTAATCCTTCAACACTAAAATTGATAGTAGTACCCACTTCCGATTTGTTGGTGATAATTTCCTGGCGTGCATCCAACATGTTACCAACAGTAATGGAATCAGTGTGGATTAAAATCCGAAAGTCAACCGGACGAACATCATCTTCATCAGCAGGCACCGACCAGGATAATGTTGCGAATTCCTGCGCTATACCAACAACTGTTAAATTCTCAATTGCATTTGGTGCGATGCCCGCATCGTTTTGGATGGCAAGAAATGCATCCAGATGACCGCTACCTAATTTTCCTGTATAGTCTTCGTTGGCAGCGTCAATGTCAACAACACCCGTTAATAATTTATTCCACAAGACAGCCGGGGTTAACTGACTGGTTCTGTTTGCTAATACCAGCGCAGCCACACCACTTACGTGCGGACATGCCATTGATGTTCCTTCTAAATATCCGATCTTCGCATTCGGGAGGGTACTCAATACCCCATTCTTGGCGCCCAGTGAAACTTCACCACCCGGGGCGGCTATATCGACCCATGTTCCAAAATTTGAATAGCTCGCTTTTTTCCAATCAGGGCCAATCGCACTTACGGCCATGGCGTTTTGATAAACACCCGGATACCAGTTTGCATCCCAATTACTATTACCGGCCGCAAAAATTACAATTCCACCTTTCATCGGACTGCCCGGATAGTCACCCGCTTCTTCAATGAAATAATCCATCGCATCCAAAATGGATTGATCGTAAATACCAGGCTCATTGTATCCCCAACTATTTTGTGAAATAACAGCGCCATTGTTGGCTGCATAGATGAAGGTATTTTCAAGGCTACCGCCACCCAATGCTTGCAACGACATAATTCTGGCGCCATCATTGTTTCCGGTTCCACCGGCTACACCGGCAACACCAATGCCATTGTTATTAACAGCGGCTATGGTTCCGGCTACGTGTGTACCGTGAAATTCAGGATCAATTTTTCCAGTCTTCTTATCAAAGTTCCATCCATGGATATCATCAATAAATCCATTACCATCATCATCAACCCCTTCTATTCCATTGAGCTCAGCTTCATTCACCCACATGTTTGCCTTTAAATCCGGATGGTTTACATCCACACCCTGATCATGAATGGAAACGATAACATCCCTGCTGCCAGCGGTGATGGTCCATGCATCAAATAAATTAATATCGGCACCTCCCGCAAAACCAGTTTGTCCGGTATTGTTGTAATGCCATTGATCCACCAAATACGGATCGTTAAAATTAGATGTACCAAACGGACGAACACCACCACTATGTTCCTGCACTTTAAAAGGCGCCAGCGATTTTTGTTTCTCCACCTCCGCTACAGCAACTTCTCCAAGTACCTGATAAGCCAGTGCAATTTGTTTTGGATCTTCATTCGGATCCACTTCAATTACATACCATAAATCCAATCCATGCTTTTTCAATTTTGCTTCTAATAAAGGATTTGGATTTTGTGGAAATAGCCGTGTCATTGCGCGCGCATTGTGGCGCGTGGAAACAGCATCAAAGGATTGTATTCCGGTAACCAGTTTATCGCCTGTTGTCCGCATATTCATTGTTGCCAATGAGTGCGTCATTCCGGAGGCAAACTTTACTTTCACAATACCGTTGCGAATTCCATTTTGATAGTCTTGGCCAAATAATACCGTTGCAACAGATAAAAGCAACAGGGTGATCATTACCCAAACCCTACCGTACTTTCTTGTAGAAAACTTCATATGTGGTTCGTTTATGTTAGGAGTGATTGTTCGTGTTCTCGTTCATCTTCTTCAGGATTTTCTCCAGTCCCTTATTGGCAGCATCCCGCTGGTTAATGAGCTTTTCAATAGTTGAATCTTCCGAAACCGGATTCTTTGTCTTTTTTGGTTTTTGACGCTGTGCCATGTCAAATTGATTTTTACCAGTTCAAGATTAACTGCTGAAAAAGCAAGGCGCTAAAAATTTAGATTACAACGGTGGTACAGAGCTGAAAAGCGGATTAACATCGTATTAACACAAAGGAAAAAGGAGCTGAAAACCAGGAAGTTAAAGCTGAATTTTTTATTCTGCGCCTATAAAAGAAATCGGAATTTAATTTGGTTAATCAGGATTATTCAAAACAATTAATGATAGTCCGCAAAAGATACCAACCGCCAGAGACCACCATGTCTGCGCATACAAAGGGATTCTTTTGCGAGCTATTTGGAGTTATTGCTCAGAAATGACTTGTATCAGGATTATCAGAAAACAATTACCTGATTAAAGTTTTAGATCTTTTCAAGGAAAGAGATCAGGTCGGTATCAGAATTATCAATTCCCAGCTTTTTGCGCAGCCGGGCACGCGAAACATTCAGGCTATTGATCGATTGGCGGGTAATGGCACAAATTTCCTTGGAGGATAAATTAAGGCGCAGGAAGGCGCAAAGCTTTCGGTCGTTGGACGTAAGGTGCGGAAACTGCTTCATCAACCGTTCATAAAAATCGTTGTATACTTCATTAAAACGAAGTTCAAAGTCTTGCCAAACATCATCATTGGTGGCCGAATTCAGTTCAACAATGATTTTGTAAATTTTTTCTTTCTCCTCCGGCCTCGAACTTTTCCTGATCTCCAATAACCGCTGCGAAACATCGTTCAGTAACTCATTTTTTTTCATGAGGTACATCACATTGGTCGTGAGTTCTTTGTTTTTATACTCCAGATTTTTCTCCAACGCCCCCTTTTCCAGCAGCAGGTTTTTATTGGCTAGCGAAAACCGTTCTTTTTGTAGTTGCTCATTTTTGGTTCGAATACGTTGTAGGATAAAAAACAAAACAACCACAACAATAACGAGTGCTAAAACAACGATGATGGAAGTTATCCAAAATTCCTTTCTTTGGCGGGCTATTGCTTCTTCCCTTTCTTTTTTATCAAACGCATATTGCATTTCAATTTGTGTAATCATTTTTGTATCTGTGATGGTATTCAAACTATCCATCAATGCCTTGTATTTGACTTGAAGTCGATACGCTTCTTTGTAATTGCCACTATGGGCATTTGCTTCGGCCAGCAGAAGTCCGGTATAGCATTCCGTTTCGGGTGAACCAATCTCAACTGCTTTTTTGACACCTTCCACCAAATAGAAGCGCGCAGAGTCATGCTCCTGCATTGCTAAAAAAAGCGAACCGATATGGCCATACGAGCGGGCAACTCCATAGTTGTCATGAATGGCCTTACGAATAGCAAACCCTTCTAAAAGATTTGATTTTGCTAAATCATGCTTTCCTTGATATTGATATATTTTTCCAATGTTCGCATATAAATTCCCCATCACCACACTGTCACTTCCTTGTCGGCTGTAATTCAACCCACGACTGTAAAACAACAAAGCGGAGTCGTATCGATTTGTGTTATCATAAATAATCCCAATGTTGTTCATCAGGCTTGCGAAATAGATAAAGTAATTGTTTCCAAGCAGATTTTTATTTTTTTCCATAAGGCGCTCTGCTTCTGCGTAATTTTCCAATGCACGATCAAAATCATACTTTCGATAATGCACCGTACCAATATTGATAAGAATCCGGATTTTAAGCAGGTCACTCTCCACCAACATGGAAGCATCATACATATATTGCAGTGCCCTATCATAAATGCCAGCATAGATTAGCGTGCGGCCAATGCGGATATAGGTTTCTGCTAAAAGCGAATCTTCTTTAAGTGTTTTTCCCATTTTGATGGCCTTATCAAAATAGTAGATGGAGGAATCGAGATTAATGAAAGTATAATATGTACCTATTTCTGCGTAGATACTGGTCATTTCCTGCGCTGATTTTTCTTTTTTTGCTTCAGCAAAAAGGCTATCAATGTTATCTTGCGCAGCTCCATCAAACGAAAAAGCAATGCTCAACACCAAAAGGAAGTAGCGGATCATTGGCATGGCGAAAAAATGTTCAGGCAGCAATTTCATTGATCGCAAATATGGCGGGAATAATTAACTTAAATTATTCGAAATTGCCATAAATCTATCATCCCGATACAAATCTTAAAAAGTTTACATGTCGCAGCGCGAAATTATCACAACATTTTTTAAATCATTACAATCCTCTATTTGCCAGGCAATAGAAGAAACGGACAAAAAAAGCACGTTCCATGCGGATGTGTGGGAACGGCCCGGTGGTGGTGGGGGCATCAGCAAAGTAATAGCAGGGGGAAATATTATTGAAAAAGGAGGTGTCAATTTTTCTGCGGTGGAAGGGATTACACCCCCAGGAATAATGAAAACATTGAATCTTCCTGATTCACAGGAAACCACATTTTTCGCAACCGGGGTTTCGATTGTTATGCATCCCGACAATCCGATGGTGCCGATTATCCACATGAACGTGCGGTACTTTGAAATGAGCAATGGCATCTGGTGGTTTGGCGGTGGCATTGATTTAACGCCTCACTATATCGATAAAGAGGATGCACAGCATTTTCACCAACAATTAAAAACGGTTTGTGATCGATTCGATCCCACTTACTATCCTGAATTTAAAAACTGGGCCGATGATTATTTCTTCCTTAAACACCGCAATGAAACCCGCGGGATTGGTGGAATCTTCTTCGACCATTTGAATGAAAAAAGGAATAAATCAAAAGAAGAATTATGGGAATTCGTAAAAGCAGTTGGTGAATCCTTTGCTCCCATCTACACCTATTTCATGAAAAAGAATAACAGCCTTCCGTATACCGAAAAAGAAAAGCAATGGCAACTGCTGCGCAGAGGCCGGTATGTAGAATTCAATCTGGTGTGGGACCGGGGCACAAAATTCGGATTGGAAACCGATGGCCGAACGGAATCCATTTTAATGAGCTTGCCTCCACAAGCCAATTGGCATTATAACTTTATTCCTGCTAAAGGTTCAGCCGAAGAACGAACACTAAACCAATTGGTCAAAGGTATCCAATGGATCCAGTAGCTGTCAATGATATACATCATGTTCCATTGATTTTTTTGTCATTTGAATTCTCATGCAGTGATTGCACCTTTAATCATTAGATTATTATCCACTTAAAAAAGGAGGAATTATGACACTCATTAAAAGATCAAATTGGCCTGCGCTGATGAGCGAAAACTGGTTAACCGATTTCGTTGACAACAATCGGTTTTTCGATGCAGATTGGATGAAACGCTTTCAAGAAATCCCTGCTGTAAACGTGAAAGAAAAAGACACTGAATTTGAAATTGAATTAGCAGCACCTGGCTTAAAGAAGGAGGATTTCCAAATCACTGTTGAAAACGGAATCCTCACAGTGATGGCCGAGCG
>JBGTGG010000263.1:0-11536 GCA_041746855.1 Cyclobacteriaceae bacterium
AAAATTATGTTGAAGGATGGATCCTTATATCCGGCTTTGCAAAAAATGACCAATGATGGATTGCTTTCTTTTAAGGAAGAATCTGTTGGGGGCCGTACCCGGAAATATTATTACATCACCAAGAAAGGAAAAAAGGAAACCATTCTTTATATGAATGAATTGCGGGACTTTATTGAGACGCTGAATAAAATTGTGTTCACTGATTTGCGGGTTGCATGAAATTGTCGCAGGAACAGATTGGAATTATTCAAGAGCGGGTTGAAAGCAGCAGCATTAGCATTCAATCGCTAAAAGATGATATCGTGGACCATCTGTGTTGTGTTGTGGAAGATCAATTAGGTAAAGGAAAAAATTTCGAAACATCGCTGGAAGGAGCGATTCATGAACTTGCTCCGAATGGATTTGATGTAATTCAACAAGAAACTATTTTTTTATTAAACTCAACTAAAATTATTGTTATGAAAAGGGTTATGTATTTGGTCGGCTTGTTATCATCTATGTCTTTTGTTCTGGGCACGATATCTGCCTTTATGTTTTGGCCGGGTGGTTGGTCGGGTGCATCCGAATTATCTATCTATGGCTTATTTGGATTTGCATTTATTTTTGTCCCGATGTTAGCGTATGACTATTTTAAAGTCAACATCCAACGAGCACTTTCCGAAAAACTAAAAATAGGATTAGGGGTGGCGAGTGCCTTGCCTATCGCACTTTCTGTGGTATTCAAATTGTTGCATCTTCAAGGTGTTCAATTTTTAATGTTACTGGGTACAGGGTTGTTTGTTTTTGGATTTCTTCCGTTTTTATTTTTTACGATGTATAAGAAATCTGTTTCGTGATTTTACCGCATAGGCGCGAAGAATACATTTTGTGATTTGATCACTCTGATCCGGTGAAATTTATTTTGTTGTTGAACCACTCTGTAGTTCTGCTTTTAAATATACATGTAAACCCCAGATTTTATCTGGAGCTATCAATATTGAATCCCTCCGGGATTTTTTGGGATGTAACATCTAGAGGTTCTATAGATTTATTCGTTGATTCGAATTATCGAACCCGTAGTAGATCGCGGACTCCAGAGGAGTCCCATGTTTGTAGAAAATATTAATTGATGACAAACGACCCTGTAGGGGTCGAAGATTAAGTTGTCAACAATTCCGGTTCAACGGATTTTGATATTGTGATAGCATTCATTATCTGTTAATTTTGAATATAAAACAGAACACATATCGGGTTTTATTAAACAAGGAACCAGAGGGCGGTTTTACGGTTTTGGTACCAACACTTCCCGGTTGTATCACATACGGTGAAAGTATGGACGAAACTGTCTCTAATGCAACCGAGGCGATTGAATTGTATATCGAGAGCCTTGTTGCAAATGGAGAACCAATTCCAGCTGAAGAGCTTTAATCCCGCAAACTCATTCGCATATATTTTTTACAAATTGGGCATTCTTCCCAGCGGTGGTTTCGTGCCGGACAATACTCCCGGCCAAAATAAATAAACTGTAGGTGTGCTTTTTTCCACCGCTCTTCGGGAATAAGTCGCTTCAAATCCCTTTCAGTTTGTTCTACATTTTTTCCATTCGATAATCCCCAACGATAGGCCAGCCGATGGATGTGGGTATCAACCGGAAAAGCAGGAATGTCAAACCACTGGGTCATGACTACAGAAGCAGTTTTATGACCTACTGCCGGAAGTTCTTCCAGCGCTTCAAAGGTGTTGGGTACTTGGCCGTCATATTTTTCTACCAGTATTTTAGACAACCCTGCAATGCCTTTTGATTTCATTGGAGACAATCCGCACGGCTTAATGATTTCGCGAATTTCTTCCACCGACAACTTCATCATATCATACGGATTGTCAGCTTGCTTAAATAAAAACGGAGTGACCAGGTTAACACGCACATCCGTACATTGTGCAGATAAAAGCACAGCGATCAATAACGTGTATGCATCTTTGTGGTCGAGCGGTGGTTTTACAGTAGGATAGTAATGATCAAGAATGCCGAGGATGTCGTTTACTTTTTCGCTTTTCGTCATGCTTGATTTATTGATACAGCAAATATTTTTCACGCATGGCCTTATACGCATCCAATCCCGGTTTCCATGAAGCACGGATTTGATCCTCTGAAAATCCTTTTGTGATTTGATCCTGAAGCGATTTTGTTCCTGCAAGTTTTGAAAAATAAGGAATGAAGAATTTTTCTTTTTCCGGATACGCCTGATACATTTTTAATAAATACTGCAAATCTATTTTTGCGGGAACCGTAACTGTAGATAAATCCATTCCATAACACGTCTCATCTTTGAATGGCGGATTGGTTGACATCGTATCAATCGCGATGGGTGTGAAAGCGTAAGGCATATCTTTCAATTTCGGATTCCCGATTTTTTCAAAGGGTGTCAATGTACCGCGGCCAATGCTGATAACTGTTCCTTCAAATAAACACAGCGATGGATAAAGTTTGATGGATTGATCGGTGGGAAGATTGGGGGATGGTTTTATTGGTAAGTTGTAAACATCAGTATGTTTCCAGTTTTTCATCGGAACGATGGTAACATTACATTGCGCTCCGTTTTCCAACCACTTTTCCCCATTAATCATTTGTGCCAATTCGCCAACCGTAAGTCCGTGCACAATAGGAATGGGGTGCATGCCCACAAAGGATTGAAATTCTTTTTCGAGAATTGGTCCATCGATATACCCGCCATGTGGATTGGGGCGATCAAGGATAATTAATTTTTTATTTTGCTCTGCACATGTTTCCATAATGTAATGCATCGTGCTGATGTAGGTATAAAAGCGCGTGCCTACATCCTGAATATCAAAAATGATAACCTCCACATCTTCCAATTGTTCAGCGGAAGGTTTTTTGTTGCTTCCGTAAATAGAAATAATGGGTATGCCTGTTTTGATATCGACACCATCTTTAATGGTTTCTCCATCGGGGCGTGATCCACGAAAGCCGTGTTCGGGTGCAAATATTTTTGTGATGGTGATGTCTAAGGATTGCAGCGTATCCGCCAGATGCTTGTTGTTGACCACCGCAGTATGGTTGACCACCAGTGCACAACGCTTATCCTTGATGAGGGGAATGAGTACATCCAGTTGGTCGGCTCCGGTTTGAAATACTGCTGTTTGTTGGGGAGCAGCCGTACAGCTTTCCACGCTGAATAAAAAAATGACGACTAATAGAATCCTAACCATTGAAAGCTTTATTTTGCGACAGTTTCAAAATTAACCATACTTCTTGAACCTCTCGTATTTCATATCAAAAAGAATCAGCAATAAGCAACAGGGAGGATTCTCCGGTACTATCCACAAAATTGGGATTGCCAGTATTGCCATTGGGTTGGCGGCTTTGATTGTATCATTTCTGATCATGCGCGGTTTTCAGGAAACCGTAAAGAATAAAATTTACAATTTCAGCGGGCATTTGATCATCAAGAAACTCACCCCGGGAAATTCGATGGAGGATGCTCCCATGTATTACAATCTTGACCTGTACAATCATCCTGAAAAATACGAACATGTTCGTCACGTGCAGGAGTATGCGCATAAGGCGGGATTGATTAAGACCGATGAAGAAATCCTGGGCGTTGTTGTAAAAGGTGTGGGCACTAGTTTTGCGAAAGAGCTTTTTCAGGAAAATATTATTGAGGGTAAATTTTTGAATTTCCCTGATTCGGGTTATTCCAACGAAGTGGTGATCAGCAAGGCGATAGCCGATAAACTTCAAATCAAATTGCATGATGATGTGCTCGTTCACTTTTTCCAGAACCCACCACGGGTGAGAAAATTAACGGTGAGCGGGATTTATGAGACCAACCTTTCGGAATATTACGACAGTAAAATCATCATCGGTGATATTCGGATGATTGCCCGTTTGAATGATTGGCGTGATAGTATTGCAGGGGGGCTGGAAATTTTTGTTGACAATATTGCACATATCGATGACGTAGGTTTTGCCATCGGAGAGGAGATGGACTATAATGTCGATACGTTTGACTTGTCCATTCAACGCATTAGCGACAATTTCTACCAGGTTTTTGAATGGTTGAATTTGCTGAGCCGGCAGGTCAATTTTTTATTGGTGATTATCCTGATCGTGGTGTGTGTCAATATGATTTCCATTGTGTTGATTTTGGTAATGGAGCGGACCCAAATGATTGGTATGCTTAAAGCAATGGGTGCGAAGGATCGGCTGATTCGATCAATTTTCGTTTATCAAGGGATTAATTTGGTGATGAAAGGTCTTTTGTTGGGAAACCTGATTGGGTTGGGATTGTGTTTCATCCAATACAAATTCAAGATTGTTGCGCTAAACCCGAAGGATTATTATATGGATGTGGTGCCGGTGAGTTGGCATTGGGAAATAGTAGGTGCTTTGAACCTAATTGTGTTCGTGGTTATTTCGTTGGTTTTGTTGGTGCCGACTGTAGTTATAGCGAAGATTTCCCCCATCAAAGCAATCCGGTTTGATTAATGTTATTTTAAAGCCATAACTTACCACCCATAAAGTTGTTAAGATATAAATTTTATTTTCCATTGGCTTTTCGGAAGAATTGCTTTTAATTGTATTAAAATAAACAGGACGCCCATCCTAACGTTGCTATGCATGTAAAATTTAAAAAAGCGGTTCGGCCGGAGCTGAGCGGTATTATTCAAAAACGGAATCGCAGGTTACAAAAGTTTTTCAGCAGTAAGAATCTTGATGTTCGCCTTCACGGTGATGCACAAAATCCGCTTATGGTTTTGTGTGGATGCGTGGGATTATCGGCTTATGTCAAGAATTTCGATCTTCTATTCCTTAATCAACCCAATCAGGGGGAGGTTGTCATGACCTTTAAGCTCACTGATATTGTGCAAGGTACACGCGAGGAAATTGTGGACTGGCTTCGTGGCTATCCGCAGATGCCTTTGTACCGCATTCAATATGCGAAGAGCAACCTGTGGTTGTGTGGGTTTAATTTTTCTGATCGTGAAAAAAGATTAGGAAGATACCCGGTTTTTGCGCGGGAGGATTCACACCTCTACAAGCGTAAAGATTATGCACAGGAAATTTGGGAGATGCTTCAAGACGATGGCTACAATGCCACCATTGAAAGTCCCGATTATGATTTGGTAACATCCCATGTTGGTGAAATCACGTTTGCTGATGAACCGGATCCGGATGGTTACAGAAACCAGGACAGTGACGATTCTTAAAGTATGAAAAAAATAGCTCGGGTTTTTCCCGGGCTATTTTTTATACTTTGTGAACCAACTCTGGATCTTCAGTTGGATTACGCCCAAAAACGCTTCCTTAAAAATACCCGGTGACATTTTTGATTCCCCGCGCACGCGGTCGGTAAAGATGATCGGTATTTCTTTGAGTTTGAAGCCATACTTCCACGCTTTGAATTTCATTTCAATCTGGAAAGCGTACCCCACAAATTTAATCCCGTCCAGTGGTATGGTTTGTAAAACGATAGCTTTGTAGCAAACAAAGCCGGCTGTGGTATCATGGATTGGCATCCGTGTTATAAAACGGACGTATGCACTGGCAAAATAAGAAAGTAAAACGCGGCCCATTGGCCAGTTCACTACATTCACTCCTGTAACATATCGTGAGCCCACCGTCATATCTCCACTATCATTTGCGCATGCCTCATATAGCCGCGTGAGGTCGTTTGGATCATGCGAGAAATCAGCATCCATTTCCAAAATATATTCATAGCCTTTTTCCAGTGCGTATTTAAAACCAGTGATATAGGCAGTGCCCAATCCTTGTTTGCCCGGGCGTTGGAGAAGATGAAGTCGAAATGCTGATTGGTTGAATCGATCCTGAAGCATCTTCACGATTTCTGCAGTTCCATCCGGGGAATTGTCATCCACAATCAGAATGTGGAAGTTTTTCGAAAGTGAAAAGACAGCCTCGATGATTGCTTGAATATTTTCTCGTTCCTTATACGTAGGAATAATGACAATGGAATCGCTCACAATCAGGTTGATTTAAAGCAAAACTAGGAAAAGTCTTATTTTAAGCAATCCCCAACTATCAAGTGAGGCAATAAAATCGGTAAACGCTGCTTATGATAACATTTCAGATTAACGAAAGTTAGGGCTGAAGCCCCAAATGCTCTAAATCCATAGCCACTTAAGTGCGTGGCTATGGATATCCCCTCTCCTGGACTTTAGTCCAACATTAAATTATAAAAGCACCCCGCGGAAAGTTCAGCCCTAAACAAGTTCCAATTCATGGTGTTTCGTTAATTTTTTCTGTAAATCAAATGGAACGGCTACATAATCCGCAAACATACTTTTGAAGTTTGCCCTGCCTTGGGAAAGCGAACGCAACGTTGTAGAATAGCGATCAAGTTCAGCAAGTGGAGTACGTGCTTTTATCACCTGATATTTTCCTTTTGTATCAATACCCATTATGATTGAGCGCCTGGTTTGAAGATCGCCCATCACTTCACCTACTGTTTCTTCCGGCACTAATATTTCCATATCGTAAATAGGTTCTAACAATTGCGGTTCTGCTTGCATAAACGCATCGCGGAAAGCCATTGCGCCTGCAATTTTAAAAGAGATATCATTGGAATCCACTGGATGCATCTTTCCATCATACACCATTACGCGAACATCGCGAACGTATGAACCAGTAATGGGTCCTTCTTCCATTTTTTCCATCACACCTTTTAGAATAGAAGGAATAAAACGTGCATCGATCACACCTCCTACAATGCAATTGTAGAATACTAACTTACCGCCCCAGTCCAACTCAATTTCTTCTTTGCCGCGGATATTAAATCCGGTAGGTTCGGGTATTCCCTGATGATAAGGTTCGATTTTTAAATATACTTCCCCAAACTGGCCTGCGCCACCCGATTGTTTTTTATGCCGGTAGCTTGCTTCTGCTGGTTTGTGTATCGTTTCCCGATAGGAAATCCTGGGTGGCTCAAATTCTACCTGAAGTTTATAAACATGCTCCAGATACCATTTGCAAACAGCGAGATGCAATTCACCTTGCCCGGTTAGGATCATTTGTTTTAACTCTTTTGCATAGCGGGCTTCTATGGTAGGATCTTCCTGATGGATTTTTGCCAGCACTTCCCCCATCTTTTCATCGTCTTGTTTGCTTTGCGGAACAATGGCAGTAAGTATACGCGGTTCCGGAAATTCTATCGGCTCAATAGTTACCTCAAAATTTTTGTCGCGAAGGGTTTGGTTGGTGAACGTCTCTTTTAGTTTTAAGGTCGCTCCAATATCTCCGGCCACTAGTTTGTCAACAGGGTTTCGGGTTTTGCCATCCATAATGAAAATCTGATGCAGTCTTTCCATCGCTCCGGTTTGACTGTTTACCAATTCTGAATTGGTCGTAACTTCACCGGAGATCACTTTAAAAAAAGTCAGTTTGCCCAGGTTCGGTTCAAGGTGCGATTTAAAAACAAAAACACAAGTTTGTTTTGATGGATCAAACGGAACTTCTTTACCATCGGTGGTGCGTTCTGGTTTTGCTTCCCGTGGGGAAGGCGCAACGTTATCAATGAATCCCATCATACGACCACTGCCCATGTTCTTTTTAGCCGACATACAGAAAACCGGAAACACCTGATGGTTGATCATGCCGATTTTTAATCCTTTTCGCATCTCATCTTCATCGAGCGAACCTTTCTCAAAATAAAGCTCCATCAACTTCTCATCGTTTTCGGCTGCTTTTTCCACCAGTTCATTGTGTAGGTGATTGGCTTTTTCTTTTTCAGAATCGGGGATGGGAAGTTTTTCGGGCTTGCCACCTTCGGGAGGAAATTTATACATCACCATTTTTAACAAATCGATGATGGCGTTAAAACCTTCGCCTTCGTTTACCGGATATTGCATTTGCGTAACGGCATTACCAAAATTTTTTTTTAACGAATCAAGTGAATCATCAAATGAAGCTTTGGGATGATCGACCTGGTTGATGGCAAAGATGATGGGCTTGTTGAATTCCTCAATGTAATTCCAGACCAGCTCCGTACTCACCTCAGCTCCATGTTGGGCATTGATGTTGACAATGCACGTATCGGCCACGCGCAGGGATGAAATCATTTCACCAACAAAATCATCAAAACCTGGTGTATCAATAATGTTGATTTTATAATCGCGCCATTCCGTATGCATCACAGAAGCAAACACCGAGTTTCCTCTTTCGTGTTCGATCTCGTGATAATCACTGACTGTATTTTTTCCTTCTATCGTTCCCCTGCGGTGAATGATTCCGGCTTCGAAAATCATATCCTCGGCCAATAATGTTTTTCCTGATTTAGGAGCCCCGAGGATGGCTATGTTTTTGATGTGCTTGTCGTCATAAATCTTCATAATACGAGCGTTTAGAAGGTTGAACACGGTGAGAAAAGGGAAATTAATTTACTAGAAAAATGGGTAAACTTCCAGTTTGAATGCATCATTTGTCGATAGATTATAAATACGGTGTAAAACCGGGGTTTAGCTGGCTTTTAAATTGGTTTTCTATAATTTTAGGGTTCAATAATTAAAGAACAAATGAGAAAAATCATCCTCCTAGCTATTTTTTGTGCTGCCACCAACGTGATGGCCCAGACTTTTGAAGGCAGTATCAAATGGTCGATCACGACCGATGTATCCGATCCTGCAATGAAATCCCAGATGCAGCAAGCCCAAAAACAGATGAATGACCCGGCTACGCAACAAAAAATGAAAGAACTACAAAAGCAAATGGAGGATCCGCAGTTCAAAGCGATGATGGACGCCAATCCGAAAATGAAGGAACAAATGGAGCAGGCCTTGAAGATGATGGAAAATACTGATTTCAGCTCGATGATGCCTACGGGTATGTTGGTGAAAATTAAAGGAAAGAAATCGCTTACGAAAGTTGAAGGCGGGATTACGGGTGATATGGAGATGCTAAACACCGGAGATGGTAAAAACTACACGATCAACAGAAAGGAAAAAACCTACCAGATGGAAGAGATTGGTGATGAAGGATATGATTTCGAAGACTCGGAAACCACAGTAACCAAAACCAGCGAGACGAAGAAAATCCTGGGCTATACGTGTACAAAATATATTCTGAAGTCAGAGGAAAACGGACAAACACTGGAGCAATACATTTGGGCAACCAATGAAATCAAGGATTTAAATTTTACCGATTTTCTTGATCAACGGAAAGAAGCAAAAGGTCAAATGATGGTGGACTTTAAGAAAATTGATGGTGTGCCGTTGCGTATGGAAATGGGAGCCCAGGGTGTGAAAATGATTATGGAAGCAACCGAAGTAAAACGTGGTGGAGTTTCCAATGCAGATTTCGAAATTCCGGCTGGTTTTAAGAAGGTGAGTGGGTATTGATTGGTTTTCAGGGTTTCCTGAAGAGATGGTTCAGGACCCCGCAATTCATGCGGTGTTAAGAATCCCGGAGGGATTCAATATTGGTAGCCCCAGATGAAATCTGGGGTTTGTAAGTAAATTAAAAGTAGAACCACAGCGTGGTTCAACAGTTAAGTCAAATGAAATATTTGATCCTCTTGACGTTCACATTGCCTTGGTTGAGTTTTGAACAAGCAACTACCTCAACTTCCTTAGCAGGAAAATGGGTTGAAGTAAGTACAAGAACCGACACATTAACATTCGAGACTGTAGATACTAAATGCTATTTAATTTTAGGACGAGCAACAAAATCATGTTATGGGTTATACTCGTATAATTTACAAAGTGAAAATAAAATATCACTATCCTGGTCTTATTCCAGCATAGATGGGGCAAAAGAATACTATTTCAAGCAATCAGGAGATTTTATTGAAATAGAGGAGTTTTATTGCATGAAGGTGGGTGGAAAAAAATTGACATTTAAGAGATTAAAGTAGATGTAACACCAAACCTACTCAACTCCAAAAGTATTGTGTTAAAGAAAGTAAAAGCCACAATTAGAAATCAGCAACCATCAAATTTATAGTTCATTCATGTCTGAAATTATTATTTACAATACGCAAGATGGCAAAGCAAGTGTAGCCCTCTATGCTAAAGACGGAAATGTTTGGATGAACCAAAACCAACTTGCTGAACTTTTTGACACCTCTGTTCCCGATATTAGCATGCACATATCTAATATATTGAAAGACAAAGAACTTGGAGATGAATTCAGTTGTTTAGGATTACTTAACAACTGCTTCAGATGGCAAGAATTATGAAGTTACTTTTTATTCACTTGCCATGATTTTGGCTATCGGTTTCCGTGTACGCAGCAAACGAGGAACCCAGTTCAGAATTTGGGCCAATCAAAATCTGAGGGAATATATGATTAAGGGCTTTGTGATGGATGATGATCGTTTGAAAAATCCAGATGGCAGACCTGATTATTTTGATGAGTTAATGATCAGAAAATTCTTTCCGGAACAGGTAGAATAAGCAACAAAAAAATGGAAGAAATAGTATCGAAGAGCTATAAGCAATTTGATCAAAAGCGAAAACTCTTTGAGTCAGCTCAAACCGATATAAGGGAAATTGAAGAACTGGAAAGTAGATTGAAGAAAAAAAAGTAATTTACTTACCCCCTAATACCCCAATACCTTCAACATACTATCACTTTGTTGCTCACCTGCAAAAAGCTTGGTGCTGATTTCTCCATCTTCATTCCGGTCGATCAAAACATGCTTCGGTGCAGGAATCAAACAGTGTTGAATTCCTCCGTATCCTCCAAGTGATTCCTGATAGGCTCCGGTATGAAAGAAGCCGATGAATAATTTTTCAGGATCGTTGATCATGGGCAAGAACACTTCTCCTGTGTGCGCTTCTGAATTATAATAATCATGGCTATCGCAAGTAAGACCTCCTATGTTTACTTTGTGGTATGGATCGTCCCACTTGTTGAGGGCCAGCAGTACATATTTTTGATTGAGTCCCCATGCATCCGGCAAGTGCGTGATAAACGACCCATCGATCATGTACCAAAGCTCTTTGTCGTTTTGTAGTTTCTCATCAATGATGGAATACAAAACGGCCCCACTTTCACCAACGGTATAGGAACCAAACTCGGTGATAATATTCGGAACAGGAACATTATTTTTATCACAAATCCATTTGATGTTTTCCACGATCTGCTCGATCATGTACTTATAATCGTACTGGAACGTAAGGGAAGTTTTAATCGGAAAACCACCACCGATATCAATCGAATCTAGCGAAGGACAAATTTTCTTTAGTTCGCAATATTTAAAAACGAACCGGCTTAGTTCACTCCAATAATATGCGGTGTCTTTAATACCCGTATTAATGAAGAAGTGGAGCATTTTTAAATTTGCTTTCTCACTGGATTCAATCCGGTCTTTATAGAATTGATTGATGTCGCTATAGCGGATTCCCAAACGTGAAGTATAAAATTCGAAGTTAGGTTCTTCATCCGCGGCAACGCGAATGCCGATATTGTATTTACCGTTAACAGAATCTTCATACGCATTGAGCTCATTCATATTGTCGAGGATGGGTATGCAATTTGTAAACCCATCGTTCAACAACTCAACTATATATTTTGTATACA
>JBGTGG010000264.1:0-22615 GCA_041746855.1 Cyclobacteriaceae bacterium
GCGGCAAATCGCGATGAATTTTATAATCGAAAAACTGCTGCTGCTGGTTTTTGGAAAGACCATCCGGAAATTTTAGGTGGCCGTGATTTAGAAGCGGGTGGGACCTGGATGGCGATGAATACAAATGGGAAAATAGCAATGGTGACTAACTATCGTGATTTGCATAATCTCAAATTAGTGGCTCCCTCACGTGGTCATCTGGTGAGTGACTTTTTAAAAAATGATAGCGATGTTGAATCGTACTTAAAAAGTATCGAGCCTGTTGGAAAAGAATACAACGGTTTTAATTTGATAGTTGGGGATCAGGAAAAAATAGGATACCTATCGAATTATAAGGAAGGAATTGAAATCCTTTCCGATGGCATTTATGGATTAAGCAATGGCTTGCTCGATTCAAATTGGTTGAAGGTGGTTCGAGGAAAAGAAAAATTTACAATGCTTTTGCATGGAGATGTGACGGCAGCTGAGTTGTTTGGTTTGCTGCGGGATGAAGAACGGGCGCCCGATGATCAATTACCAAAAACAGGATTGGATATTGAGCGCGAACGCGCGGTCTCTTCTATCTTTATTAAAAGTCCGGGATATGGATCCCGCTGTTCAACGGTGGTGTTTGTGGACCATAACAATCACGTTGAATTTACGGAGCGTATTTATGATTTAGAGACGTTTGATTATACCACCAATCGATTTGAATATAAAATCGAATAGTTTACTGAACGATTAATTTAAAAATCTCACCCGCATGCGTTCTAACAATGTACATTCCGGGTGCTAAATCAGCTGTGTCAAAACCATCGGCTTCAGCATATTGACCAACCACCTGGTTAAGGTTGTTAATAACCACTGCATTGACTTTTCTGCTAAATGTTACCCATTCCTTTTTGGCCGGGTTAGGATGGACACTAAACACCTCATCACCTCGCTTAACAGATACTAAACGGGTGTACGTGACAGTGCCATCAAAATCGATTTGCTTAAGTCGGTAGTACGATAATCCTGAAAGTGGTTTTGTATCGATCAGGGAGTATTCATGTTGTTCTGCTGTAGTTCCTTTTCCCGCTATATGCGCGATGGAAGTAAAATCAAAACCATCTTTTGAGCGTTCTACTTCGAATGCCTCATTGTTTAATTCAGATGCAGTTAGCCATACTAATTGAACCAGGTTTTCGGAGGTAAGGCTTGCGTGGAAATAGACTAACTCAACAGGCAAAGGATTTTCAACGTTGGTAGATGCCAGTGTAAAAGGACTGAAGGCTGTTACAGCGGTTGAGGTAACAATTGTTCCATTAATAGCGGTACCCGTTGTTCCTCCATTGCCCTGGTCAACCCAGTTGGTGCCGGTCCAGCGTGTTACGCGCAAAGTTGCCGGGTTCGTGATGTAGCCTGGTTCACAAGCAGGCTCATTCCAGCTTAAGGTTACGGATACATTGGATGTACCCACATTTCTGTCGAGTGTCCAGTATTCGCATCCGCTTACTCTTACGAAAGAAGGATCCCACACGGCAGGGCTGCCCAGCAAATGGTCTTGATTAAAATATTGGGCGGTAAAAGCATGCGTGGTAGTGGTAGGTGCTGAAATGGAAACGGGTCTATAAAAGCCGTTATCGCCAACCGGGAAAGTGAAGTCATCGTTTCCGGTTTTACGCACCGGGCCATCTACATAACTGGCATTATTGGCACTAACCGCAGTTGCATTATCGCCAAAGTTGATAAAATTAACAGCATTGGAGTTTAATATTCCGGAGATGAAGGTAGCCGTTATACTTACGATAATATCGGTATTCAGTGTTACCTCATCCGCGGCTTTATCAATTGTTATTCTGCGGAAAATCGGTGTAGGTGTGCCTCCTACCTTACTTATGGTTTGTGGATTTGAGCCTCTAAACTCAACAACTCCGCTTCCTATCGCAAGCGTAAGTGCTGTATTGCTGTTAATGGTAATGTTCGATGCATAAACGTCTGTTCCGTTTACAGATGGATCAAATGCACCGCTGGAGGATTTAATAAAAGTTACCGGGCCGTTGTAGGTATCACCCGTGGTATTTGATAGACGCCACCGGGCTGTACTGCTGTTGGTTAATGTGGTAGTACCGTTAAATATGTTTCCACCGGGGTTGTCATTAGTTGTGGCACCATTTTTTTCTATTGAAGTAGTGCCATTAAATATACCACCCTCTAAGGAAACCTGTGGTGAAATGAAATTAACGTTCCCATTAAAAGTAGTGTTTGTTCCGATACGCAATAAGGCAGTTCCGGTTAGTGTTAGGGATTGCGGTGTGGGGCCAACCTGTGTAAGCCTACGAAGTCTTAATTCGCCAGTTGTAAATGAACCGATACTGAATGTCCTTCCCGCAGCCAGTGTGGCAAAGCCACCTGCCGAATTACCGATAATAATACCATTCCCGGCTGTACTGTTAAAAACTACATTTCCATTGAATTCATTGGCGGCACTATTTTCTGCAAGGCGGATCCAATTGGTTCCCGTGTTGGTAACAGTAAGCGCAGCATTGAATATATCAGGATTAGAATTTCCTGTAATAATTTGACCTGATCCAGAATTGGCAAGGGTAGTCACCCCGTTGAAGGTATTGCCACCATTGCTTGCGTTATCCGTTGCACCAGTTTTTTCGATATAGGCAGTTCCGTTATACGTACCATCTTGCAAAAAGAGTTGAGGTGCCCGCAAATCCACGTTACCGTTAAAAATCAAACTGGGTCCAAGCAACAAACGAGAGACTCCTGTAAGCAAAAGTGTTTGTGGTGTGCCTCCGGATTGTGTGAATCGCCTTAATCGTAAATCACCATTGGAGAATCCTGCGCCACCAATGGAAATCGTGCGCCCGGCTGCCAGGGTTGCTGTTCCCCCCCCGCTTTCGCTAAAGTAAACTCCACCCCCGGCCGTTGAGTTTACAATGATATTTCCATTGAATACAGTACCTGGAATATTATCGGCCACGCGGATGGTTGAAGATCCTGTGTTGGTTAGTGTTACATCATTATTGAATTGATCCAGGGCTGTAACAGCAAAACGAAAGTATCCACTGCCAGAATTGGCAATAGTGGTTACGCCATTGAAAATATTTCCTCCGTTACTATCGTTGTTGTTCAACCCGGTTTTCTCCAGATAGGTAATGCCATTGAAGGTAGCGCCATCCAATTCAAATTGAGGGGACCTGAAATCCACATTGCCATTAAAAGTACTGGCAGGCCCTAGTTCCAACAAAGCTGTTCCGGTAAGTAAAAGCGTTTGTGCTTCAGCGCCCAGTTGTGTAAATCTTCTAAGGCTGAGGAAACCACTACTAAATCCAGAACCACCAACCAATAACGATCCACCAGCAGCCATCGTGGACGAAGCACCCGCTTGACTGGAAATGTAAATGCCCCCGCTTCCGAGTGTTGAATTGAAAGTGATGTTTCCGTTAAACTCATTTCCTGCCACGTTGCGGGCTATAGAAATAATGTTTGAGCCTGTATTCGTAATAGTAAGATTAGTATTAAAAACATCCGGATTTGTAATGGCACTATGCAAGTACCCACTGCCCGAGTTAACAAGGGTAGCAACACCATTAAAAATATTTCCACCCGCCCCAGCATTATCTCCGGCTCCTTTTTTCTCCTGGTAGGCTGTACCGTTGTAGGTTGTTCCATTCAATAGCAATTGTGGCGCACGAAAATCAACATTCCCATCGAAAGAAGAATTAGGCCCAAGCGTTAGGGTTGCAATACCAGTCAGATCAAGTGCTTGAGGCGTTGATCCAATTTGGGTAAAACGGATAAGCCTTACATCACCACTGATAACCCCCAGTCCTCCAACACCAATTGTCCGGGTAGCGGCAAGTGTGGATGTTGCACTTGCTCCATTTCCAAACCAAATACCACCACCAAAGGTAGAGTTCAATTCAATATTGCCGTTGAACTGATTGCCTGCGGTGTTGTTGGCCAATCGTATGGTGGAGGCACCGAGGTTGGTAACAATGAGGTTTCCATTAAATATGTCTGGATTAGTATTGCCCGTTAACAAGTAGGAGTCTCCAGAGTTGGCCAACGTTGTTGTTCCGTTAAATATGTTTCCACCGCTTCCATCATCGTTGGTCACACTTGTTTTTTCAATATAGGCATCGCCACTGTAGACTGCTCCATTCAATAAAACACGCGGTGATGCAAAGATTACATTTCCACCAAATGCTGAGGATGGGCCGAGCGTTAGCAAGGAAGTACCCGTTAATGCTAGCGACTGTGCGGTACCACCAACTTGGGCGAATCGAATAAGACGTAAGTCGCCTGCATTGAAACCTAATCCTCCAACAGTAATAGTTCGGGTATCCGAAAGGGTGGCGGTGGCAGCCGCAGCTTCACAAAAGTAAACGCCATTGCCTACCGGGTTTTCAACGATGATGTCTCCATTAAATTCATTCGTTCCATTATAGGCTACACGAATAGAGGAACTGCCTGTGTTCCGAAAAGTTACGGTATTATTGTATGTGCTGCCGGTGACCAATTCAAACAGCATATCTTGTGAACCGGAGTTGATAAAAGTAGTAGCACCATTAAAAGTGTTGTTTCCGTTTGTCCGGAATACAGCTGAACTGCTGTTCGTCAGACTTGTTGTTCCATTAAAAGTATTGTTGCCTGCTCCGGTGTCATTGGTTGCGCCATTTTTCTCGATCGTGGCTGATCCGTTATAGATGGCTCCATTCAACAAAACGCGTGGGCTTATAAAATTCACATCCCCATCAAATTGGCTGTCTGGGCCAAGATTTAGTACTCCAGTTCCGGTTAATGTTAAAGCCTGCGCTGTTGATCCTACTTGCGTAAATCGGTTTAGGTTTAATGTACCTACCGAAAAACCAAATCCACCAATGTTCATGGTATAGGTATCGGATAGTGTAGCTGTAGCTCCAGCTGTTTCACAAAATGTAATACCTGTTCCGGACGGATTGTTAAATGTCAGGTTGCCATTAAAGGTGGTGGCTCCGGAATATCCCACCCGAATGTTGCTCGTGCTGGAATTGGTGAAAGTAACATTGCCATTGTAGGTGCTACCGTTGGAAAGTTCAAGCAGAAAATACGCTGTGCCACTGTTGATTAATGAAGTGGTTGCGTTAAAAGTATTATTCCCTTGTGTGCGCAGATTGCTATTTGAACTATTTACAATTGTGGTG
This sequence comes from Cyclobacteriaceae bacterium, assembly GCA_041746855.1. Taxonomy (GTDB): domain Bacteria; phylum Bacteroidota; class Bacteroidia; order Cytophagales; family Cyclobacteriaceae; genus JBGTGG01. The sequence goes on from JBGTGG010000264.1 coordinate 5,163, forward strand.
ATACCGTTGAATATATTGTTCCCGGCACCTGTATCTTCTGTATCTCCATTTTTCTCCATGTATGCAGTACCTGCAACTGTAACCCCACTTAAAAAAAGACGGGGCGAACGCATATCCACATCTCCACCAAAAGCTGAGGAAGGACCAACTTGCAATAAAGACGTTCCAGTAAGGGCAAGGTTCACCGTGTTGGTTCCAGTTTGTGTAAAATTTCTAAATCGAAGTTGACCAATATCAAAGCCACCTGCTCCGATACTGATGGTTCCATTTCCGAACGTGACACTTCCGGAACCTGCGCTGAACTGTAGGTTGGAGTTGCTAACGGAGTTGCTGATCACCAAATCTCCGTTCATCACAACATCGCCATCATTGCCCCAGTAAAAATCCCCGGGAGAAGTCGGGGCGTTGTTAATAACCACATTACCATTAAAGGTGGTTAACGAACCAGTTTCAAAGCTGATCTGTACATCACTCGCCTCGCCAAAATTATTAACCGTTGTAGTACCGTTTATGGTTGTGGTTGCTCCATTAAACCGACTGATTTGAATACGACTTTGTACATCAACAACTGAAGTATTGTTGAGCGTCAGGTCTCCCTGAAAAATATTGCCGGCTGTATTGCTACCAATACGGATGCGGCCACCACCGTTATTGTTGAATACTACATCACCAGTATACGTATCACCCGCATCTGCGCCATTGGTTCCTAGATGGATGTCGCCAGACCCAGCGTTGGTAAAGGTAGCCGATTGAAAAGTGTTTCCGCCCCTTGATCCGATTGAATTGGAACCGGTTTGCGTAAAGACGCAGGCACTGTTAAAAGTACTGGTGTTAAAAACAATTTCTTCTGATGTAAATGTTAAGGGTCCATTAAAGGTACTGCCCGGTCCAAGGGTAAGCGTTGCAGATGGATTTCCGGAGAGCGTTAAACTTTGGGGTGTTGCACCCGCCTGGGTGAGGTTGGCCAGTGAAAGATTTCTGCAACCGGAGGCGCCACAGTTTACTGAAATTGTTCGTGTAGCTGCCAGGGTTGAAGTGCCTCCCGCTGCTCCGAAGAGTGCATTGCCGGTAGAGTTGTAGTTGATAAGAATGTTTCCGTTAAATAGGGTACCGGCTGCATTTCGGGCCATCGATATACTGCCTGTGCCGTTAATGTTTAAGACAACGTCAGCAAAGGTATCTGGATTTGTAAAACCAAAACGCAACTCTCCTCCACCCAGTGTAGTTACAGTTAATGTGCTAGTAAAGGTATTCCCTCCTTGTCCACTGTAAGTGCCGTTATCGGTTTTGGTAATGTCTACTGTTCCATTGAACGCGGAGCCATTAAAATTCAGACCTGCAGTAGTTCCGTTTATGCTTACATTAAATTGGGTTCCGCTAAATGTTGTGACACCTGTTGAATTCAGGGTTAAGAATGCTGGTCCACCTGTATTAATGAATGTTCCGGAAGCAAACGTGTTGGCACCTGTGGTGGTTAAAGTATTGCCAACAAGATCGAGGGTACTGGTGTATCCATTGATCGTTAATCCTGCCACAGTAGGAGCAATATCAAGGTTGCAATTGCCTAATCCATTGGCATTAAAAACGGCTGTATTACCAGCTCCGGGCACGGAAGCACCGCTTGCACCGCCTGAGGTGGTAGACCAATTGGCGGGATCGCTCCAATTACCTGCTGATCCGGCAACCCAAAAACGGTTTTGGGAGAAGGTAATGAAGGATATGCACAGTAGTAACGAAAGAACAAAGCCTTTTTTCATAAGCGAACAATTCGAATAATAAATATACTCATTAATACATTCGACATGTAAAGGTGCCTTTAAAAGTTGATTTATTTTTAACTAAATTACTGACTGAGAATAGTTAGAGGATAGTTTTTGGTGTAGTCCCTGTAGTTAAAAAACCTTTTCAGCACACGGGCGTACATTTCGTTTTTAGTAAGCTTTGCATACGCATGAGTAAAAAGAAAAATCAAACCCCATTTTTATTACGTCTCGTTCAATGGGGTTTCCCCAAACTTGAAAAGGTTTTTCCAGCGTTGGCGCACCGGTTGTTTATCACCTTGTTTTTTACCCCCCTTCGGTACACGACCCCACCAAAAGAAATCGAATTACGGGAAACCGCAGAAAAGATCCGGCTTAAATTGCCGGATGGGGTTGAAATTCAAGGCTATTCCTGGGGAACAGGTCCCGTCATTTTGTTTGTGCATGGATGGGCAGGCAGGGGAACACAATTTCGAAACTTCTTCCCGGAGGCAGTGCAGGAAGGTTTTCGCGTATTGGCACTGGACGGACCCGCACACGGACTTTCCACTGGAAGAAATACTGATCTTGATGGATTCAAAACCATGCTGTTTGAAGTTGAAAAATTGGTGGGAAAAATTGAAGGCGTGGTCACACATTCGTTTGGTGGAGTCGCAACTTTGTACTCCATTATGAATGGATTAAAAGTAAATACATTGATCAACATTGCATCACCTGCCATCGGCAACGAAATAATCGATACCTATTTGAAAGCGATGAATGGATCAAAAGAAACGGGTGAGCATTTTAAACGATATGTAGTCGAACGAACAGGAAAACCCTTTTATGAATTCTCGTCAGAGTATTTCATTCAACATATTCCGGATGATACCCATGTTCTTTTGGTGCATGACCGTAGTGATGTGGAGGTTCCCATCACGCATCCTCAACGATTAGTGGAATTACGACCATCCACAAAATTGTTAATTACAGAAGGATTAGGGCATTATCGTATTTTGAAAGATCAAAACGTGATCCGTAAAGGTGTAACTTTCCTGAAGGAACAGCGTCTCAACTCCGGAAATACAGCATAGTTCCTACCGTTTGGACAAATTGCCGACCATCAACCAAACTGTTCCTTTCACGGAAGAGGTTAATGATGGATTTTCGCAATGAAGAATTTGAAACCAAAGCGGGTATAAACAGTTAAAGGAGATTATAACTTCAATTTTTGAACTTACATTGTAATTGAATAGGTGATTTGACAACCAATAGTAGCATGAATGTCCGCCAGATGAAACTGACATTTCTGTCATTAAATAAAATTGACAACAGATGAAAATTATTGAAACACACAATATTGCAAGGATGTATAAGATGGGTAGCACCATCGTAAATGCCCTTCAATCCGTATCTATTTCTATCGATAAAGGCGAATATGTGGCATTTATGGGACCTTCCGGGTCTGGAAAATCTACGCTCATGAATATTGTGGGATGTCTTGATACTCCTTCAGGAGGAACCTACATGCTCAACAATCAATTGGTGAGTGAAATGACCGAAAACGAACTTGCGGAGGTTAGAAATAAAGAAATCGGGTTTGTGTTCCAGACTTTTAATCTCCTTCCCCGCGCCACAGCCCTTGAGAATGTAGCGCTGCCGCTGATTTATGCAGGCTATAACAAATCGGATCGCGAGGAAATGGCCATGGCAGCACTCGAAAATGTAAGCCTTGCCGATCGCTATCATCACAAACCAAATGAACTTTCGGGTGGACAACGCCAGCGTGTTGCCATTGCCCGGGCATTGGTGAACGATCCTTCTATTCTGTTGGCCGATGAGCCTACTGGAAACCTGGATAGCAAAACCTCTTATGATATCATGAACCTTTTTCAAGAATTGCATGACAAAGGCCACACGATCATTATGGTAACACACGAAGACGATATTGCCCATTATGCACACCGCATTATCCGCTTACGCGATGGGTTGGTAGAGTGGGATCGAAAGAACGAAGAAGTAACCCGCGGCACCCCTCCGGTAGCGGAAGTAAAATAAATAGAAGCCCCGGAAACGGGGCTTTTCTTTTTCGATAACTTTGTCCCATGAAAATCTATACGAAAACAGGCGATCAAGGCACCACAGGACTTTTCGGAGGCAAAAGGGTTTCCAAAAGTGATATCCGCATTGATTCTTATGGTACAGTCGATGAACTGAATTCGTGGATCGGGCTTTTGCGCGATCAGGAAGTAAATGCAAGTCGGATAGGTGTTTTGGTTGAAATCCAGGATCGGTTGTTTACGACCGGATCCATCCTGGCAACAGAGCCCAATAATGCAAAAGTTAAAATCCCATCCTTATCCGCTTCTGATATTGAATATCTTGAAAAAGAAATTGATGCCATGGAAGCTACATTGGAACCGATGAAGAGCTTTGTACTTCCGGGTGGCCATCAGGCTGTTTCGTTTTGCCATGTTGCGCGCACCGTTTGCAGGCGTGCCGAGCGACTTGTTGTTCAGTTAAGTGATGAGGAATCTGTGGATAGTTTGGTCATTCAATACTTAAATCGCCTCTCAGACTATCTTTTTGTGCTTTCCCGCAAAATGGCCAATGAACTTAAAATTGTAGAGACCCCCTGGAAACCGCGGATGTAAAAAATCGCAAATTCACCTAACAATCGTTAGCTGTCTTTGGAATATTGGTTATTTTTGGAGCGTAACAATTCAGATTATGGTAGACCTTCAAAAAGTAGACATCCAAAAAGCAACCGCCTCCCGACTTTCCCAGATTGATTTCGATAACATCGCATTCGGTAAAGTCTTTACCGACCACATGTTTATGGCCGATTACAAAAATGGTGAATGGAGCAATCTGAGAATTGTACCGTACGGTAAAATAAATGTTAGTCCTGCAACACCTGCTATTCACTATGGCCAATCCATTTTTGAAGGAATGAAAGCTTACCCAAATGATCAGGGCAATGCTTTGGTCTTTCGTCCGCTGGATAATTTGAAGCGCTTGAATATTTCGGCAGACCGAATGGCGATGGCCAATGTTCCTGAAGAATTATTTATGGAAGGCTTGAGCACGCTTATCGATTTAGACCGGGAATGGATTCCTAAGACCGAAGGCGGTTCCTTGTACATTCGTCCGTTTTTATTTTCAGCAGATGAATATGTGGGTATCAAACCATCTGAATCTTTTACATTCATGATTATTCTTTGCCCGGTGGGTGCGTATTATTCAGCCCCGGTAAAAGTGAAAATTGAAACGCACTACACGCGTGCGGTAGCGGGAGGCACAGGCTTCGCGAAAGCAGGTGGTAATTACGGTGGGTCAATTTATCCGGCCAAACTGGCACAAGCAGAAGGATACCATCAGCTTATCTGGACGGATGGAAAAAATCACGAATACATCGAAGAGTCGGGTACGATGAACATCATGTTTGTGATTGGCGATACGTTGATTACACCTTCGTTAAGCGATTCGATTTTAGCAGGGATCACGCGCGATAGTGTTTTGACCTTGGCGAGAAGTTGGGGAATGATGGTTGAAGAAAGAAAAATTTCTGTAAAGGAAGTAGTTGCCGCGTTGGAAGCCGGAACCGTGAAAGAAGCGTTCGGGGTAGGAACAGCCGCGACCATCGCCCACATTGAATTGATTGGTTATGAAGGAAAAAATTATACCCTTCCGCCAATCGACAAGCGGGAATTTTCAAACAAAGTATATGCAGCGTTGGATGGAATAAAAAGAGGCGTTGATAACGATGCGTTTAATTGGGTTGTGAAAATGTGATGGATGAGGTGAGGTATTGAGAGCCAATCGTGATAAAGGTTCGACCCCTACAGGGTCGGCCCTTCATTTTGATAAAATTTCTACAAAAATTGGACTCCGCTCGAGTCCATCGCTCCATTGCATTGGTCCGGTGTTCGAATCAAATCCCTTAGGGTTTTAACGTTTATAGAAAAAATGAATTTCATGGATAACCGACCCTTTACGAGTTGAAGATATTGTTCTTGTTTTCGAAAAACACATGTCCCGCTGAAATTGTGGGCTGATGGAACAAGCATTTTGTATCGGGTTTCATTGATTGTAAATCCCGTAGGGATTTAAGATTTGTAGAAATGAATTTACAACGCACAACCGACCCTGTAGGGGTCGAACGTATGGGAGGAGGTTTTTGAAAAGCATGCATCACATGATTAAATTGTAGGCCGGAAGAGCAGCCATCTGCAAATTTTCAAATTAGAAATTTTCAAATTGGCCCTGAGTTCGCGTTTTCTTTTTAGATTTAGCCATAGCAAAACGATCCTGTGAAAATCAAAGGCTTACTATTTCTTTTTTTAATTATATCTTCTATTGGCTATGGCCAAAGACGACAACTCGTTTTATTGAAAGGCCAACGGGTGATACAACGGTATTTTCCGGGCGAGGATATCCGAATCAAATTAAAAGACAACGATCAGATTATCAAATCGTATGTCAACAATCTCACTGACACATCGGTGCTTGTACATACCACCAATATTCCGTTAGAAAACATTGAGCGTGTTTATTTTGATCGCAATACTACCACTAATAAAATTGGGACCATTCTGGTGATAGCCGGCACCGGATTGTTCCTTATTGATCAATTCAATGTGGTGGTCGTGAATGGGGAGAAGCCAAGTATTGATGATGGAGTAGCTAAATTTTCGATTAGCGCTGTTGTAGTTGGTTTGCCGATGATGTTGATCAAAAAGAAATACGTGAAGACCAGCTATAAATACAAACTCCTTTCAGTAGATGAAACTTCATTGTTTTATCAACATCCGCCAACGGTTTCTCCTTATCTCCATTAGATTCCTAATCTGAATTTTAAAATTTGGTGTACATTTGCGCATAATTTTTTTATCGATGACGACCGAACAATTGAAAGATTTGAAAGCTCGTGCAACCGCCTTAAGGCGGTATCTTTGACTACGATCGTAAGATTGTAGAAATAAAAGATGAGGAGCGCATCACAGAACAAGCCGATTTCTGGAATAATCCCAAAGAAGCCGAAGCCTTACTGAAAGTAATCCGACAGAAAAAAATCTGGACGGATGAATTCGACAGCGTTAATAAAGCTATCGAAGACCTCGAAGTCTTGAATGAATTCCACGAAGCTGGCGATGTTGGCGAGGAAGAACTGGAGCGTGAATTCAAAAAAGCTGAAAAAGCGGTAGAAGAGCTCGAGTTCAAAAAAATGTTGAGCAACGAGGAAGATCCGTTGGGTGCCATCATTGAAATAAATCCGGGTGCCGGGGGTACAGAAAGCAATGATTGGGCCGAGATGCTCAACCGCATGTACATCATGTGGGGGGAACAAAACGGATTCAAAGTTTCCCAGCTCAACTATCAACCGGGTGAAGTAGCGGGCATTAAATCAGCAACCTTGCAATTGGATGGTGACTTCGCATACGGAAAATTAAAATCAGAAATTGGTGTTCATCGCCTGGTGAGAATTTCCCCCTTCGATTCAAATGGAAGAAGGCATACATCTTTTGCTTCTGTTTTTGTGTATCCGGTAGTGGATGATAGTATTAAAATCGAAATCAATCCAGCAGATATTGAGCTACACACTTCACGATCAGGTGGAGCGGGAGGACAAAATGTAAATAAAGTTGAAACGAAAGTTCAGCTGACACATAAACCAACAGGAATCGTAATTGTTTGTCAGATCGAGCGGTCTCAGCTTGCCAATCGGGAACATGCGATGAAAATGTTAAAATCCCGTTTGCATCAATTGGAAATTGAAAAACGAAACGCAGCACGTGATAAAGTGGAGGCAGGGAAAATGCGCATCGATTTTGGTTCACAGATTCGGAACTATGTGTTGCATCCATACAAGTTGGTAAAAGATGCACGCACAGGTGTTGAACGCACCGATGCGCAAAATGTATTGGATGGCGACCTGGATGATTTCATCAAAGCATTTCTGTTGAGTGCACAGGAGGCTGCACCAAAAGGATGACGCAAACACCACCTTCCAAAATTTATAATTCCCAATTTTGGTTTGTCTGTTTAAGTGCGTTGTTCTTTTTTGCAAGCTTTAGCATGATCATTCCTGAATTGAATGAATACCTATCCAGTCTTGGTGGTGCGGAGTACAAAGGATTCATCATTTCTTTATTTACACTTACGGCATTGATATCACGGCCCTTTAGTGGGAAACTTGCCGACTTGATTGGCCGTGTTCCGATCATGATGGTTGGTTCTATCGTCTGTATCACTTGTAGTCTTTTATATCCCTTGCTTACTTCCGTTTCCGGATTTTTATTGCTCCGGTTGGCACACGGATTTTCAACGGGTTTTACACCCACCGGATTAACAGCTTACCTTGCAGACATCATTCCTGCGAACAAAAGGGGAGAGGCCATGGGTTTGTTGGGAACTGCAGGAAGCATTGGCATGGCACTGGGGCCAGCGATGGGGAGTCCAATAGCAAATCATTTTTCATTGGACGTGATGTTTTATTGCTCCGCAGCATTTGCAATTATTTCAATTGCTGTGCTCTTGGGAATTAAAGAAACGCTTCATACAAAGACACGCTTTACAATTTTCCATTTGAAAATAAACCGATCAGAAATTTTTGAACCCCGTGTGCTTTTGCCGTGTATCATCATGGTGTTAACTACTTACTCTTACGGAGCTGTGTTGACGGTGATTCCCGATTTTGGTGATTTTGTTGGAATTAAAAACAAGGGATTTCTTTTTATGATCCTCACCATTGCCTCCCTGACGGTGCGACTACTTGCGGGAAAAGCCTCTGATCGTTTTGGTAGAAAGGAAGTGTTGATCGTTTCTACATTTTTTGGAATTACTGGAATGACCATCGTAGGGATTGCAACATTACCCATTCATTTAATGATCGGAATTACTTTTTATGGATTAGCTTACGGTATGACTTCCCCTACGTTGTTTGCCTGGGCAACGGATTTAAGTGATCCAAATAAAAGGGGAAAGGGATTGGCAAGCTTGTATATTTTTATGGAGTTGGGAATAGGTTTAGGCGCCTTATTTTCAGGCTGGATATACGCAAATGATCCGATCCGATTTTTCACTACCTTCATGGTGTCGGGCGCTTTCATTGCACTCGCTTTTATGTTTTTGATTTTTTTACAAGTACGAAAAGCAACATGAAGAAAATATGGTTTTTGATTTTTTTGCTCGCTGCGGTTAGTCAACTCATTGCCCAGTTTCTACCGGAAGGTTGGTTGCATTGGATCAGCAAACCGATGTTGTTGATTTCATTGGGAGGGTATTATTTAACGAGCACATCAAAGTCATCTTTTAGTGTTTCAGTTTTGGTAGCGATTATCTTCTCCTTTTCGGGAGACGTTTTTTTGATGCTTCAGGATCAGAATGGACTGTTCTTTATTGTTGGATTGGTTTCTTTTTTGATCGCACACATTTTTTATTTGATGGCCTATCGGCAACATGTTTTACCCGATGAAGGCATGGGGCTAAACAATGTGCAAAAAATCAGGTTTTCTTTTCCAATTATGTTGTTGGGAACCGGGTTGATAACCGTTTTGTATCCCGGTCTTGGAGAATTGAGATTGCCAGTAGTTGTTTATGCTTGTGTTCTTGTTGCAATGGTATTGGTCGCGATGTATCGTTATGGACGAACAACTACTAAAAGTTTTTGGATGGTTTTTGGTGGAGCGTGCTTTTTTATGGTTTCCGATTCTCTTTTGGCGATCAATAAATTTTATTCCCCAATTGAAACGAGCGGTGTTTGGATTATGGGTACGTATATCCTCGCGCAATTCATGATTGTACAAGGTTTGATTGACCACAAAAAAATGTAGAGACACATGATCATGTGTCTCTACATTTTACGTCATACATTTACATCTTTCTTACTTTTCCGCTACCGGAAGCGTTACTGTTGATGGAACTTGGGTTTCCACGATACGAAACGCTTCCACTTCCTGAGATGTTGGCATCCAATGCAGATTTTACATTGATCTGAACACTACCGGAACCTGAAATAGTCACTTTGCAATTGTCTGTTTCCAAATCAGCAGCACGTACACTTCCTGATCCGCTTATGCGGGCCGTTACACTTTTCGAAGTTCCTTCTGCTTCAATTTTTCCCGATCCCGATATTGTCATTTTCGCATCTTCATTAATTCTGAGTTTTGCGTTGATCCGACCGGAGCCACTTATACTACTGTCGAAATTTTTGCATATCCCACGGATCATCATATCACCAGAACCGGAGGCGGAGGCATCCAATGTATTCCGGACTTCAATATCGGCAGTGAGGTCGCCCGAACCGCTCACACTAAGCGTGAGTTCAGAAGCATTGATTTTGTTTTTCGCAATTAAATTACCAGATCCAGAAACGGATATAGCATCAATATTTTTCATTGTAACATAGATGGTTGCTTTCTTGCTACTGCTGCTCCATCCCCACCATGAATTGTTATTGTCCTTTATGACCAATTTGTTTCCACGCACTTCGGTTGAAATATCTTTCAACGTTTCTGCATCGGCCTCAATCACTACGCTGTTTTCATTTCCTTGTGTGAGGTATAGCGTTCCGGGCACCCCATAGGATAACCGGGAGAATTCAACCACATTTCGGGTTTCCTTCTTTTGCGCAAAGGTGAAAGCAGAGAATATGATTAATGATAAAAATAAGAGGATGGATTTTTTCATGGTTAATAATTTATAAGTAGCGGATATTGATTTCCTTTGTTACAGACTTTGATTCACAACAAAGGGTTGCATGGTTAAGACGATAAAAAATCAGTGAGCGTTACAACAATGTCTCTATTTTATTTCCAGACCATAGAAAAATCATCAGAAGGCCTTTTTAAGGAAAAGGGGAGCAAGTTTCTTGCGTTTGCGTTACCGGTGCGTTCAGAAGAGGAGGTAAAAGAACAGTTGGAAAAACTTCGAAAGAAATACTTTGATGCCCGCCATCATTGCTATGCCTGGGTGCTGGGTCCAGTGAAAACCCGTTTTCGTGCCAATGACGATGGAGAACCGAACCATTCTGCCGGGGATCCGATTCTCGGACAAATCCGTTCGCGGGATTTAACCGATGTGCTCGTGGTTGTGGTTCGCTATTTTGGCGGGACAAAACTCGGGGTTAGTGGTTTGATCCAGGCCTACCGTACAGCAGCCGATGAGGCACTATCAAATGCGGAGATCATTCGAAAGGAATTAACAGTGGAAGGAAGATTCAATTATCCGTATGCATCCACTACTGAAGTACAACGGCTTATAAAGGATTTTGATTTGGTTATCCTACAACAGGAATTTGGTGAATCATGCTCACTAAATTTTCAGCTCAAACAAAGTTCGATGGATTTGTTTCTTGAGAAAGTCAACCTGTTGCAATTCACAGGAACGACACTTACCCTTGATCTGGATGATAAAAAGTAGAATCATAAGAATGATTTAACAATTATTACTTTACTTTTGGTCAAACTCCCCATTATGTCCAAGAAGCCTGCGCTGGGTTTTATCTTTGTTACACTGCTTATCGATATTACAGGCCTTGGTATTATCATACCGGTATTGCCAACCCTCATTACAGAGATGACGGGCGGCACGATTAGCGAAGCTTCACAATGGGGCATGTGGATGCTCTTTGCTTATGCAATTATGCAATTTGTTTGTGCCCCAATTATTGGTGGCATCAGCGATCAGTTTGGAAGAAGACCTGTGCTATTGGCTTCCTTGTTTGGATTCGGGATCGATTATTTATTTATGGCGTGGGCACCCACGCTTGGATGGTTGTTTCTGGGTCGCATAATCGCTGGTGTCATGGGGGCAAGTTTTACCACTGCTTCTGCTTACATAGCGGACATCAGTACTCCGCAAACACGCGCTCAAAATTTTGGGATTATTGGTGCTGCATTTGGATTGGGTTTTATTATCGGCCCTTCTATTGGCGGATTTTTAGAACCGTATGGCGCACGTATTCCTTTTATGGTAGCGGCAGGATTCAGTTTGCTGAATTGGTTGTATGGATTTTTTATTTTACCGGAATCATTGAGCAAGGAAAACCGGAGAAAGTTTGAGTGGAAAAGGGCAAACCCGATAGGTTCGTTGCGCAATCTAAAACGCTATCCTGTTATCCTGGGCATGGTGGCTTCCCTTGTATTGGTATATATTTCAGCGCACGCAGTGCAAAGCAACTGGCCGTATTATACAATGGAAAAGTTAAAATGGGATGCACCCATGGTCGGATATTCATTGACTTTTGTTGGAATTATGTTTGCCATCATTCAAGGTGGATTGATCCGTGTTATTATTCCTAAACTTGGTCAGGAGCGAAGTGTGTATGTCGGATTATTTCTAAGTGCCACGGGTTTTGTTTTATATTCTTTGGCGTCTACAACCTTTATGATGTTTGCCTTTACAATTGTGTATTGTTTTGGCAGCATTGCAGGACCTGCCTTGCAAGGGATTATTTCCACACAAGTGCCTGCGAACGAACAAGGGGAATTACAAGGTGCCCTTACCGGGTTGATGAGTGTAACGATGATTGTCGGCCCGCTGGTGATGATGGGATTGTTTCGGATTTTCACCGCAGCCGATGCTCCGGTTTATTTTCCAGAAGTCTCCATGGTATTGGGTGCATGTCTTACGCTTACCGCGGCTATCCTGGCGCGCAGAAGTTTAAAGAAGAATATTGTGGTTTCATCTTAGTTGTTTGTTATAACCCCAAAATTTATGAGCCAATGTTCGACCCCTACAGGGTCGGTTCTTCATATAAATTGACTTTTTCTACAAATATTTAATCCCTCTGGGATTTGTTTTTCGGTCAATGAAAAAAATCGTGCATTTCGGCTAAGGGATTTCAGCGAAACAGTGTTTGTAGAATTCGAACAAAGATCAATTAACGAACCTGAATTTTTATAACCCCAAAATTTATGAGCCATTGTTCGACCCCTACAGGGTCGGTTGTTCATGCAAATTGATTATTTCTACAAACCTTTAATCCCTATGGGATTTGCTTTTCCGACAATGAAAAAATTTATGCATACGGTAAAAGGACTCCAGCGGAGTCCAATGTTTGTAGAAATTGACCAACAGCAATTAACGACCCTGTAGGGGTCGAATGTTTTTGATTTTCTAATTCGGCTTAATCGCTTGCAATTTTTGGTAGATCTGCAAACACACCCACGCATCGGTTGCTGCGTATTGCAATTGCTTTTCGGTCAATGTTTCGGCTTCCCAATTGGATGTTTGGGCGGTTTTGGAAATACGGAATCCCAATAATAAGGCTGTTAATTTTTTTACACTCTCTACTTCAAAGCCTACTTCTTTGCTGAGATGGGTGAGTTCAAAAAAACCCTCTGCCTGAAAGCGTTTTAGCTTTTGCAATAACCGTACGTCATCCCGGATCCCGATTCCAGGTTTTATGATTTTTTCATTTTCAAAAAGCGGAATCATTTCTTCCGTTACTCCTGTGTGGTTCAACCGGATCACAAACACTTTGTTTTCTAGCGCCAATTGAATCAATGACACATCATAGAATTGTCCTTTTTTAAAACTTGGCCGTGTTTCGGTATCAAATCCAACTACGTTGTGTTTTTGGATTTCTTTAAATACCGAATTCAGTTCCTTTCGATCTGTTATCAATTCAATTTTACCATCGTAAGCACCTAACGGAAGAAGATTTATTTCTTCATGCGAAATGGTTTTTCCTATTCCTTCCAACTCCAACTTACTTTTTGTCATCGCTAAATCTTCTGATCTTGATGTTTAAGTATGCAACGAGAATAGTCATAAAAGGACTAATGATGTTGAAGAAACAAAACGGTGCATACACCGCTGTTGCTACACCCAGAACACCTGCTTGCGTAGCGCCACAGGTATTCCATGGAATCAATACAGAGGTAACTGTTCCTGAATCTTCCAATGTTCTGCTTAATACTTCCGGTTTGAGGTTGCGCTCCCGGTAGGTGTCGGCAAACATTCTTCCCGGTATCGCGATGGCCATGTATTGGTCGGCCGCGGTGATGTTAAAAAAAACACACGTGGTGGCAGTGGAAGCGACCAGCGATCCGGTTGAGTTTGCAAATCGAATGATCCGATTGGCAATCACTTTTAATAATCCAGATGATTCCATCACGCCACCAAAAATCATGGCACACATGATTAGCCAAATGGTATTGAGCATGCCGGCCATTCCTTTTCCAACCAAAAGTTTCGAAACCATTTCATTATCTGTAGTGATTTGAATGGTGGTGGCCATGGCATTCATAAAGGCAACAAAGGAAGACTTTACATAATCACCTTCTATCCCTGAAACTTGATTGACAATATTCGGTTGAAAGATAATCGCAAAAATTCCACCGAGTATTGATCCCACCAAAAGTGCGGGAGATGCCGGTACTTTTTTGATGATCATAAAAATAACAATAGCAGGAATCAGAAATAAGATGGGATTTAGATTAAATGATTTCTCTATTGCTGCCATTACTGCGGTTGATTCCGTTATCGAGGCGGTGGTGTCGAGTGTAAATCCCCAGATTAAAAAAATAAGGAGTGTAAGAATCAAAGAAGGGACTGTGGTAATGGTCATATACTTGATATGGGTAATCAAATCCGTTCCCGCCATGGCTGGTGCAAGATTTGTGGTGTCAGATAAAGGCGACATTTTATCTCCAAAATAGGCACCTGAAATAATAGCGCCCGCAACTACTCCTTCATTAATATCCATCGCCATCCCAATCCCAAGAAGGGCAATACCAACTGTAGCTATGGTGGACCAGGAACTACCTGTTGCCAAGGAGACAATAGCGCTGACAATAACTGCGGCAAATAAAAATATGGTAGGATTTAAAATTTTCAATCCATAATAAATCATGGCTGGCACGATGCCACTCAACAACCATGTTCCCGAAAGGGAGCCAATTACCAACAAAACGATAATGGCCGACATGGCGGAACTGATGCTTTTTACAATGCTCTTGTTGATTTCTTTCCAGCCATACCCTAAGCGCCAGGAAATAATACCGGCAACACCCGCTGATAATAAAAGTACGATTTGATTGGGTCCAACAATGGCATCCGATTCAAAAACCAATACCGTAATTGTAAGCAGGATAATTAAAAAGAGAATGGGTATTAACGCCTGAAAGAGCGTAGGCACCTTTTTTTCAACAGCCATTTATCAACAGTTATAATCTATCAAGAGGGGGTTTTGAAGTTTTGAAGATAGTAATATTTATCGAATGGCAAATGTCTAAAATTTTTTACTGTGGTATGGAACTTTGGACATAAATGGAATTGTGTTTCAATAATATTCAATCTGGATTTAGATTCGTACCTTTCTTCATTAATCATTAAATATGCTCGATCCAGCTATTATATTACAAAAGGCCAAAACCTCGTCATTTTATTTGTGGGTTTTAAATTTCGCGCTGGCGCGGATGATCCCCTTCAATAAGCCCCATGGATTCAAAGTAGTGGAGGTTGGTCACAATCATTTACGTACCATCATTCCCTATAAGAAAAGTAATTTCAATCATATTCGTGGATTACATGCCTGCGGGTTGGCCACCATTTCAGAATTTACGACCGGCTTTATGTTGATCAGCAAATTGGACATGAAAAAATACCGCATCATTATGCAGCGGTTGGAAATGGACTATCACTATCAGGGAAAAATGGATGCGTATGCAGAATACCGGCTGGAAGATGCGTGGATGGAAAAGGAAATTTATGAACCCTTAAAAACACAGGATGCGGTGGTATTGCCTTTTGAAATCAAGATTTATGATGAGAATAAAAACCATCTGACAACCGGAAAAATATTTTGGCAAATCAAGGAATGGGAGAAGGTAAAAACCAAAGTTGAATAGTTTCATATAAAGATTGATAATCGATGAATAGATTACAATGGATTGTAGTTGTTGTTTCGATAATTTTAATATTGATTTTTGGGCATAGATATTATCAGAAGAAGAGCAAAATTTTGAGAGATTATGAATTTACCACTGGAAAGATTATTGAATATTATCGGGTTGGCACCTCTTCGCACAAATTAGTTTACCTCTATGAAGTTGATGGTGAGAAGTATTCTAGGAGAATAGATTCATGGGTTTGGTTTAAAAATTGTGAAAATGATTTATCTCTTTGTTCAAATAAGGTTTTTTGGGTTATTTATAGTGAAGAAGATCCTACTTTGAGTTTGATTGATTTAGAACACCAAATTCAAAACCTTGAGAATGTAAACCAACCCAAGAGTATTGAAAGTTTTAAGTAATCAAATCCCAATAGAGGAAAATCAATTACGTTTAATCCCATTTTTGGTGTTTGACTTTTATCTGTAATTTTAAAGAACTTTAATTCAATGTAGTATGAGAAAGATTGATGCCCTGCTGTCGGAATATGGTGAAAGTCATCAAAATCCGACCAATAAATTAATCCATTGGATTTGTGTTCCGCTTATTTTTTTAAGCATTGTTGGATTGTTGGCTTCCATCCCTTCGGGTTCGGTGCAATCATTTTTAGGGGAAGGAAATCCGTATGCCAACTGGGCAGTATTGGCATTGGTACTCGTTACGATATATTATGTTTCACTTTCCATTTCGCTAAGCATCGGCATGGCAGTGTTTGCACTACTCTGCATGTGGATTGTCGGCATACTTGCGCGATTGAATTTTGCGCCTTTATGGGCGATTAGTATTGGAATTTTTGTAGTGGCCTGGATCGGACAATTTTATGGACACAATGTGGAAGGTAAAAAACCTTCATTCTTGAAAGACATTCAATTCTTGCTAATCGGGCCGGCCTGGTTGATGCATTTTATTTATAAGAAAATTGGTATTCCGTATTGATCCATCCGTATCAATTCCTTGAACTTATTGATGATGAAACACCTGTCGGTTTCGACTTGTGGTTGTTTCATGAAACACAACATGTCCACCTTCAATCCCCCACAGGTTGGCGAACCTTTGCTGTTAAAAAGAAAAATGAAATAGTTGCGCAGGTACGATTTCACATTCATGATGGAATTGCACGTGCTTCATTAAAAAGTCCTTTTGGAACAATCCAATCTGATAAGGAGTTTCCTGTGGAAATTTTGTTTTCTTTTATTCAGTTTTTTGAGGACGAGTTGAAAAAAAATGGTGTCAATACCATTGTATTAAAAAATCCCCCTGTGTTGTACGCACCGCATCAACTTGAAATCTTATCCGTTTCACTTTTGAATTTCGGCTATCAGATTACCAATGCGGAAATCGGAGCCGTGATGAAACTGGAAGGTTCTTTTGAAGAAAAAATTGATTCCTGGGAGGCTCGAAAAGTAAGTCAAGCAGAAGCGAGCGGTTTGACTGCCGACCAATGGGAGTTAGGAAAGTTGGAGACTGTTTATAATTTTATTCACGATTGCCGCATTGAGCGGGGACAAAGTCTTTCGTTATCATATAATGAAGTAAAAGAAATTGTCCATATTTTTCCAGATCGGTTTTTACTTTCTGTGGTGCGCGACAAAGAAAAACTTGCAGCTGCTTCTATTGGAATAAAAATCAATAAACACATCCTTTATAATTTTTATTCTGCTCACCCAAAAGAATATGATCAAGTGAGTCCGGTTGTTTTGTTGTTGAAGTCCTTGTATCAATACTGTAAGGCCACTCAAATTGATTTATTGGATTTAGGTACCTCTGCGTTGGCGGGTAAGCCAAATGTTGGTTTGCTGGATTTTAAGTTACG
>JBGTGG010000265.1:0-1900 GCA_041746855.1 Cyclobacteriaceae bacterium
GAACAATGCCCCACCCGATCAAATCCAACAATATACTCGCGGGTTGCTGAGCTACTGGGGTACTCAGCCTTTTGTTGCCGGACCAGTCTATGCGGGTGCCATTATCTGCTTTTTATTTGTGATTGGTATTCTATGCGCAGATACTAAATATAGAGTTTGGTTGATTACGGCAACGGTACTCGGCATTGCTCTTTCTTGGGGGAAAAATTTTCCCGCTTTGAATTACTTGTTTTATGATATCGTTCCGTTGTACAGTAAGTTCAGGGCAGTATCCATGACTGTTTTCATTTCCATTTTGACGATGTCACTACTCGGATTTATTGGTTTGGAACAATTAATGAAAGAACAGACCAAAGAAAAAGTAAAAAAGCTTTTGATTGCCTTTAGTATTACTGCAGGTTTGGTACTGTTAATTGCGATTATTGCTTACGTCCCGCGCATTGATTTTGAAATGCAGGAGTTTATAAAGAATGCAGTGAATGCCAGCAGAAAATCAATTATCCGGATGGATGCCTTCAGAAGTATCTTTTTTATAACGGCAACCTTTGCAGCAATTTATTTTTTCATAAAACAAAAATTGAGCGGTGGTATTTTTGCCGTTTTATTTTCCCTTTTAATAATACTCGATATTATTGGGGTTGATTATCGCTATTTAAACAGTGACAGCTACGTCACCCAACGTAAAAAGACATTCTTTCAGGAAACGCCAGCCGATCAGGTGATCTTAAATGACAAGGGCCTAAACTTTCGGGTTTTAAATTTTGCTGATCCCTTCAACGAAGCAAGAACATCAGTGTTTCACAATTCAATAGGTGGATACCATGGCGCTAAGCTAGCCAGGTATGAAGAGTTCGTTACCCACCAACTTTCCAGTGAGATTCAGGAGATTATGACAACAGGCAGAATTACGCAAAGCAACACGCGGTTGTTGAGTATGCTAAATGCCAAGTACTTTTTGGTTGGAAATACAGCAGAGTCAGTAGTTCAGAATCCGAATGCCATGGGCAATGCCTGGTTTGTGCAATCGATAAAAGAGGTAAACACTCCTGATGAAGAACTCGCATCGTTGAGCGACCTGGCCATAAGGCGTGAAGCAGTAATGGATGTTTCAAAATTCACGAAACCAGCATTCCAATATGATTCTTCCTCATCGATTATATTAAAATCGTATGCACCCAACAAGCTGGTGTATGAAAGCAGCAGTACGGTAAATGGCTATGCGGTTTTTTCCGAAATCTATTACCCGGAAGGTTGGAAAGCATTTATCGCTGATAAAGAAGTCTCAATAGACCGGGTGAATTATATCTTGCGTGGACTAGCAATTCCTGCTGGAACTCACCAAATTGAATTTAGGTTTGAGCCGGAGGTTTATTTTGTGGGGAATAAGGTGATGTGGGGATTTAACATTGCTCTATTATTATTGTCTGGTTTTGCAATTGCTGTCGTTTTCAGAAAGCCAAAAGCTGAATGAAAAAAGTGCTGATCATTACATATTATTGGCCACCGAGTGGTGGCATAGGTGTATTACGTTGTTTGAAGTTTGCCAAATACCTTCGTCAATTTGGTTGGGAACCGGTCATTTATACCGCTTCCAATCCACAGTATCCCTACATCGATCACTCCAATGACAAAGACATTCCTGAAGGAATTGAGATACTGAAGCAGCCGATTTTTGAGCCTTTCTCGTTATTTAAAAAATTTACAGGAAAAAAAAAGGACGAGCCGATCAGCAACCCGCTGGTTACGAAGGAGAAAAAAAGAGGGGTGATCGAAACGTTAGCAATCTGGATACGTGCTAATTTTTTTATACCAGATGCACGCGCGTTTTGGATTAAGCCTTCCGTAAAATACCTCACCAACTACTTACGGGAAAATAAAGTTGATGCTATCCTATCGAATG
>JBGTGG010000266.1:0-17330 GCA_041746855.1 Cyclobacteriaceae bacterium
GCGATTATCAGCAATCCCAACATCCATTCTTTCCAGTATTTTTTCATCTGTGTTTGATTTGTACGCTACAATTTTAGCGGGATTCCAAACACTAAAAGTTCAAAACTAGGGGTAAAATAGTACAGAATTAAGATAAAAAAACAGCGAAATCAGGCCGTAGAGTCGGTATTCTCGAATTTCGAGGCATACGTAGTTGGCGACACCCCATAATATTTACTGAAGCACTTGGTAAAGTATTTTGGATTTTTGAAACCTACCTTGTAGCAAATTTGTGAAATATTCAATTTCCCTTGTTCCAAAAACTGAGCGGCCCGTTTCATTCGCATGGAAAGAATGAAGTCATTCGGGGTGAGTCCGGTCCAGGCTTTTATTTTCGTGAACAACATGGTCCGGCTTACCGCCAATTCCTCGGCAAAAAAAGCTACGTCAAAAAACTCATTTTCAATATTTTTTTCCACAATACCAATCGCCTTTCTAAGCAAGGTCTCATCCATGGTGGTGATCGTAACTTCACCCGGGGAAATCGAATTGTTATCGCGAAACTTCTTTTTCAGGTTTCCTACGAACAGTAGCAGGTTTTTGACTTTTAATTTTAGCTCACGAACATTAAAAGGTTTGGTGATGTATTCATTTGCACCTGACTCCAATCCCTCATATTTAAATATTAGAGAAGTACGTGCCGTTAATAAAATAAATGGGATGTGGCTGGTCTTCAAATTATTTTTGATCTGAAAACAAAATTCAGTTCCATCCATTACAGGCATCATGACATCACTTATAATTAAGTCGGGAACTTCATTGGTGGCAATTTGTATTCCCTCCTTACCATCTTGGGCTTCCAGCACATTGTATTCATCGGACAAGAGTTCGACAATAAAATTTCGCACCTGCTCATTGTCCTCTGTTACCAGAATTGTTTGCCTGTCTTCAAGTCGTATAAAGCGATTGATATTAAAATCCCTTTTTGGAGCAGGATCAGTGAAGGCTTCTGTTTGATAGCCTGTCAAATCCTCACTGTCTTTAAAATCACGTATGATCTGCGATTCTTCCAAATGTGCAGTTCCCTTTTTCAAAACAATGCTAAATTCACTTCCTCTCGCTACCACACTCTTCGCGGATAAATCACCTTTATGCAAATCGACTATTCCTTTTGCCAACGCTAAGCCGATACCTGTGCCCCTGCTTTTTTCGGTATGGTATCCGGGGGCAGGAACTTGATAAAAGCGGTCAAAAATTTTATTCAAATTTTCCTTGTGGATTCCCTGACCAGAATCGCGAATTCTTATTTCCACTGTGGTGGTATTCTCGATTACAGAAACATGGATGTTCCCTCCTTCAGGTGTAAATTTAAATGCATTGGAAAGTAAGTTATAAACCACGCGTTCCAGTTTATCACGATCGTAGTACACTTTAATTATTTCCTGATCTTTCTCGAATGTATACGAATAATTTCCGGTGTTTGCCAATATTTTAAACGAGAGAAAAATTTCATATACGAACTTCACAATATTTCCTTCCGCTGCATCCAACGTTGCCTGTTGATTTTCAATCTTCCTGAAATCCATCAACTGATTTACCAGCTTTAGTAATTGACTGGCACTTTGTTGCATCACTTTAAATTTCCGAAACACCGCACTGCTTCCGCGGAAATCTTGAATCAAATCATCCAGTGGACCAAGAATTAGCGTAAGGGGCGTTCTAAATTCGTGGGAGATATTAGTGAAGAATTGTAATTTATTTTGATTGAGTTCTTGTTGTTGCAAGTTTATTTTATGCTCCAAATCCAATTCATATTTTAATCTGGCTTTGGACTTTATCATCCGATACCAACCAAACAAAGCCACTGCAATGATTAAACCATACAAAAGAAAGGCCCATCCCGAACGCCACGGTGCTGGCCGTACAACCACTTGAAGTTGTGTAAAAGATTCACTGGGGTGGCCATCATTGTTTATTCCTTTGATTTCAAAAAGATAGGTTCCCGGGTTTTGAATAACATACGATACTTCTGTGCTTGGGGATTGGTTCCACTCTTCTTCCAGGCCTTTCATTCTGTACACAAATTGATTCTTGCCCGGATTCACAAAACTGGGCAGCGCAAACTCAAGTGTAAAATTGGCTTGATCATAATCGAGTTGAATCTGTTTAACGCGCGCCACTGTTTTAGAAAGCACACCTGTTTCATCACCCGGAGTAATTCTTGTACCGTTGATTTTTAATCCCGTAAGAAGGACATCGGGTGTATAGGAATTCGCCCGCAAAGCTTCCGGTCGAAACCAGGTGACGCCATGGGGTCCACCAAAAAAAAGTACACCATTACTACTATAGGTTGATGCACTGTTATTAAACTCATTAGACACAAGCCCATCCGATTCTTCAAATAAGGTCACCAGCTTGCGTTTGGGGTGATATCTAATTATACCATTGCTGGAACTCATCCATAGAAAATGTTGATTATCTTCTTCAATGGCCTGAATACCTTTGCTTCGCGAGTCTTCTGATTTAAATAAATCAATGGCGATAAATTTATTGTTTGCATATTTATGAAGCCCCGTCTCTTTTGTTCCTACCCAAATACTATGGTCCTCACTTTCGGCAATGCATAAAATATCTTTGCCTGATTTTGTATCCTCATCGTACAAAAAGCGTGTGAACTTGAACACACCGGATGCAAGATCACGCGCTGCGAGTAAATTCAATCCATGCTGGGTGCCAATCCAAATATTCCCGCTGGTGTCTTTCAACAGTACCCGAACCTGATCATCGGTTAGCGATTGTTGATCTGAAGGATCGTTCTTTATCCACGTTACTTTTTGTGTTTCAGGATCATACAGATTTAAACCACCACCGAATGTTGCGATCATCCATTGGTTGGTATTGGTTGCAACAACATCATAGACGCTGATGTGGCTTAGCCCGGATTTTAAATCAATGACTTTACCTTGTTTTGGAAAACGTGGATTAAAAATATTCAAACCAGCATCAAGTGTACAAACCCATAGTTCATTTGTTAAATCATTCCAGCGCAAGGATTTGATATTATTGCTGCGCAGGCTCGTGTTCGTGACATCATAATAAATAAAACGATGGGTCTTTTTATCGCGTATACTGATTCCTTTGGCCTCGGTAGCAAAATATAAATACCGATCATCCTCAACAATTCCGCTTACTACATTGTTGGCCAACCCAAGGTTGTTTCCTTGTTGACGAATGGTGTTGAAATTAAAGTTGGCTTCGTCCCACATGTTTACACCACCATAGTAGGTACCAATCCATACCGATCCTTTCGTACTACAGAAAACACTTTTCACTTTGTTTTCATATAAAGAATTTTGAACCTGCGGTATGTTTTGTGCAGTCGTGAATTTTCCATCGTGTTCCTTCCTGCTAACGCCACTGTACGTACCAATCCATAATCGCTTGTCTAAATCGACAGCGAGCGCCCGTACGTTGTTGTCAACAATATTTTCGGGGGATTCGCCTTTTATATAGTGGTATTCGATTTTACCATCCAGCGTTAAACCATATAAGCCGTTGTATTTTGTTCCAATCCAAATCCGCTTGTTAGTATCTTCCAAAATAACCT
The DNA here is from genome assembly GCA_041746855.1 of Cyclobacteriaceae bacterium. Taxonomy (GTDB): domain Bacteria; phylum Bacteroidota; class Bacteroidia; order Cytophagales; family Cyclobacteriaceae; genus JBGTGG01. Next base: position 3,587 of record JBGTGG010000266.1, read on the forward strand.
GAACAAAATCCAGCGCTACTGGATTTTCTTTTGTTTTCAAGTGGATGCGTTCAAAAACAAATGTGCCATCGTCTTGTTGGACCATACGATTGAACCCATCTTCCGTACCAACCCATGTTTGATTGTTGGAGTCAGTGAAGATATCCAACACATGGTTGTGAGAAATGCTTGTGGAATCAAGGGGATCGTGAACATAATGTTGAAAAATCCCATTTGAGGGATTGAGGATGTTTAATCCGTAAAAGGTACCGAGCAAGATTTGATTTTCTGATTTAATATCAATTGACCAAATGGTACTGTTGGATAATTTATTTTGATCTGTGGATACGTAGCGGGTGAATTTTTCATTTTCGAGATCATATTTATTCAAACCATTGTAAGTGGCGATCCACAGGTTCCCCGCATTATCAACAGCAAGATCAAGGATGTCATTATTGCTAATACTATTCTCATTGTTAGGGTCATTTCGAAATACTTTAATTTTATTACCATCGTATCGGTTCAAACCATCGCGTGTACCAAACCAAAGCATCCCCTGATGATCCTGCGCAATGGCGATCACTGAGCTTTGCGACAATCCATTTGCGGTAGTGATATGTTTAAAGGGAATAGTGGGTGTCTGTGCAGGTAAATACGACTGCAAAAAAACCATGAAAAATGTCAAGAATATTTTTATTGCTTTTAATTTCATACTATTAAAATACACAGCTAAACTAAGTCAAACTTCAGCACAACGCCTTGCCAAAATATAAAATTGGTAAAATCTATTAATATATAAGTGAAATACCATTTAGCATCAAAAATTGCAAATTCAATAATATTTGTGAATTCACCGAATCTGCGAATTCTCAGCAAAATGGTACGATAATACGAAACCTCAAGTGTACAAGAACTTTCAGGGAGAGAAGCCCTTCAAGAGACCATGTAAAAAAGTATATTGATTGAACTAGTACTTCATTTTTAGAAAGATAAGTGTTCATGAGACATTTTTTTATGGCACTGCCTTACTCATTAATACTTTTGGCGAAATGGTCATTGATGGAATTAACGGAACGATACGATTATATCCAGATGGACGCTTAAGCATACAAACCCTGGGTGAAAAAGAAATCGATATTCCTTACCACCATGAAGACATCAATTTCTCTGGTGATTGTGTTTATGCCACACAAAAACATTTCATTTAAGGACTTAAAAACCAAAATAGTTTTGAAACCAATGGTGATGATTACCTAAACTCTTTGAAAGTGCAAGAAGCAGTGTATACATCTGCAAAAGAAAAGGTGCCGATAACCTTAACCTTGCCCAACCTATGATTTTTAAATTTTTGAAATACTATCCGGCAACTGCACTTCATTTACTTGGGTTCCTCGTACGTTTTTGAAAGGATGAACTTGTCAAATGCAAAGCCATCTTCACGCATGGAAAATTGAACTGTATGGATGCCCTTTTCTTTGATCTCTAAAAATATTTTCATCGGTTCACCACAATGGTTCTGTTCTGTGCGCTGTTTGCTTGCCCATGTCCATTTATTTTTGCCTTCGCACCATTGCATTCGCTGACCTGATTCCGGCCATTCACCGTCCAAGCCAACATGGATTCCATTGTCTTCACCACCAGTCGAGAATGCACGTACCCATACATAATATTTTCCAGTGGTGTGAAACTCGATTTTATACTCTAAAATAGAGAGGCCGGGGGTGTTACTGAAATTCTCCCCCTTTATTAGTTTATCACTGTGCGTAACCCGGGTATCTGGTAGTAATTCTACAAACGCACCGCCACTTGCCGTCAGATACTCCAACGAATCCGGATCATTTTCAAAACGTTGTGCCGAATTGATCTTTTCCCATCTTCGCTTTTCTGAGTTTTTTTGGTGGTGATAGAGCTCTGCCTCCACTTCAACAAAACCATTTTTTTCAATGAATACGACTTCTTGCATAGAGCAGAAGAAAACAAAGAAATTAATAAACGTCATCATATTGTTTATTTTTAGTGATACCACATTTTTTTTAACTCAGTATGCAACTTCTTCTTCATCTACACTTGTCTATCAAAACCAATCATTCTGTGAGTTGTCTACGCATTGACGAATTCCGAACAATCAATTTCGGATTCAATACTATTTTTTTTGAAGTAATTAACTGATCCTCCTTTTCTCGTTTGAGCTGGTCAAATATCATTTCAGCAGCTATCGTTCCCATGAGCATGCTGGGCTGCTCAACGGAACTTATCGCAGGATCACAAAACGATGTAAATAGTTCATTACTGAAACCTACTATAGCAATTTGATTGGGCACAGAAATACGATTCTGTTTACAAACTTGTAACGCACCCATCGCGCCCAATGCACTAGAAGAAAATATACCATCTATAGCAGTCCCTGTGTGTACTATAGAATTCATTATCGCTTTTCCATCTTCCAATTGTAAATCACTTTCAAACACAAGTGCTGAATCAAAAGGTAAATTGTTTTTCAACAAGGCTTCTTTGTAACCACGCAGACGCTCTTTAAAAATACTTGCCGAACCGAATCCTGTAAAGTGCGCGATCTTCGAACTGCCTTGTTGAATTAAGTGCTCAACCGCATTAAAGGCGCCAAGGAAGTCATCAACAACAACATGACTTACTTCCAAATTATAGTTTGCCCGGTCAAAAAGTATTAATGGGATACCTCTTTCTTTAATCTTTTTAAAATGCCTGTCGTCTACCATGTCTTTTGCAGGGGAGGCGATTACGCCATCCACACGTGCGTTTAAAAGGACTTCAACTGATGCAACTTCTTTTAAATGATCTTCATGCGATTGACAAATCATTACATTGTACCCAGCTTTTGTTGCTATCTCTTCAATTCCAAAAACCACAGAAGAGAAAAAACTTCGATCTACATTCGGGATTATAATTCCGATTATCTTACTTCTTCCGTTTCTTAATGCAGCGGCCATTCCATTGGGCTGATAATTTAAGTTTCTTGCTACAGCGCGCACCGATTTTTTCATCTTGCTGCTGATGTGTGGATGGTCCTGCAACGCCCGCGAGACCGTTGATGCAGTTACATTTAATTTTTTTGCGATATCGCGAATGGTCGCACGTTCGTTTTCCATATACGTTGGTGAGTAAACTATCCTTCGTTTGAAGGCCGTCCGATGGTCGCTAAAATTCCACCATCAACATAGACGATTTGTCCATTCACAAAATCACTTGCAGATGATGCGAGGAAGATAACTGTACCCTCTAAGTCAGAAGGGTCTCCCCATTTTCCAGCCGGTGTTCGACTAATGATAAAATCATTAAATGGATGTCCTTCCGTCCGGATTGGCGCGGTTTGACTTGTGGCAAAATATCCTGGACCAATGCCATTGGTTTGGATATTATGTTTTGCCCATTCGGTGGCCATATTTTTTGTCAACATTTTAAGACCTCCTTTTGCTGCTGCATATGCCCCTACTGTATTCCTACCCAACTCGCTCATCATAGAACAAATGTTAATGATTTTTCCTTGCTTACGCGCAATCATACCTTTCACAACCGATTTTGAAACAATAAATGGGCTAACTAAATCGACTTTTAAAATTTTCTCAAAATCTATTACCTCCATTTCTTCCAGCGGAGTGCGTTGAATGATCCCTGCATTGTTCACCAAAATATCAATCGGTGCAATTTCATTTTCAATCTTGGTAATGTTGGTGCGTACTGCTTGCTCATTGGTTACATCAAACAAATACCCCACGGCATCAACGCCCTGCTTTTTATATTCCAAAATGGCCTTGTCGATTTTTTCTTGTGATGAATTTCCATTGATCACAACTCGTGCCCCTGCTTTTCCAAGCCCCATTGCCATCGCCATTCCCAAGCCATGTGTTGCGCCTGTTATTAATGCCGTTTTCCCCTTCAGGTTAAATAATTCCAATCCCATCGTATATTATTTTAAATCTTGAATCGGACAAACATCCATATCGCCATAGTCGAGGTTTTCGCCTGCCATACCCCATATAAATGTATAATTTGAAGTGCCTGCACCAGTGTGAATAGACCACGGTGGCGAAATAACAGCTTGTTCATTTTGAATCCAGATGTGTCGGGTTTCATCTGTCTGTCCCATAAAATGGCAGACCGATTGTCCTTCGGGAACTTCAAAATAAAAATAGACTTCCATCCTTCGATCGTGCACATGGGATGGCAACGTATTCCACACACTTCCTTTTTTCAATTCAGTCATCCCCATTTGTAATTGACATGTCTCTACCACACTCGCAACAATCATTTGGTTGACTGTTCGATGATTGGCTGTTTCTAAACTACCGAGTTCCAGCTTATTTGCTTCAGCTTTCGTAATCTTCTTTGTAGAAAAGGCTTTATGCGCTGGTGCAGAATTAAGATAAAATTTTGCAGGGCTATTTTTATCCTTGCTCGAAAAAACTACTGCCTTGCTTCCCATTGTTATGTATAAAGCGTCTTTAAATGCAAGCTCATAGGCTACACCATCTACTTCTACTATACCATCACCTCCTACATTGATCACACCCAATTCCCTCCGCTCTAAAAAGTATTCAGCTTTTAATGGATCAATAGTGCCAAGCAATAACGTATCCTGAACAGGAACAGCGGAACCCGTGATATAGCGATCATAATGGGAATAGACCAACACTATTTCGTTGGGCTTCATTAAGGTATCCACCAAAAATTCATTTCGCAATGCGCGGGTATCGTGTTGCTTAACAGCCGTTGGATTTGATGCATATCGTACTTCATAGGTTGTTTTCATTCTCAAGTTTTTTTGTATTTACGCTACTTATAATTGTCTTTTCAGATGGTCTTGATACTATTAAAATTTTCTATTTTTCCGCTTTCGCATTTTGTTAGCTTGTCTATTCTTATCGAATCTTTCTTTCTCAGGGTTCCAATTAAGTGTTTCTCCTAATTCGTATGCAATATTTGCGGCATTGCAAACAGTGGCAGTTCGATGTCCTATTTCAGCATCACAAATCGGCTGTTGCCTTGATTTAATAGCATCGATCCAATTTTGGTAGTGATTGCCTTGTTCACGCATTAAGGTTTCCCTGTCGGTAGGAATACTTGACTGTAAAATATTTTCTGGTGTGGTTTCTAAATAATTGCGACTTACATCCATGGTACCTTCAGCGCCTATGAAACGGACACCCCAACCCCTACCAAAATCTTCGTGTACCATTTCAATACCTCCTTCATAAAACATTCTCAATCCCCGCACTGGATTTTTGTCAGCGGGTGGAATGTAGGTAACGGGGCCAGTATGATCCATCCCCAAACACCATTGCACAACATCAAACATATGGGCTCCCCAATCCGAAAGAACTCCCCCGCCTATTTCTTTATAGTCTCTCCAATTGGGATAAGTCTTTACAATTTCAGGAGCTATTTTATCATTATAGCCTAATAGCGGAGCCGGACCACACCACTTATTCCAATCAACCCCTTCCGGCAATGGTTGTGCTGGCAAATCGTACTTTCTCGCAGGATCACCAACGTTAACCAACACTTTTTTAATTTCGCCAAGCTTACCCGAGCTAACGATTTTCTGAGCAGTAATAAACGTCTGCCAGGAGCGCTGCATACTACCAGTTTGAAATACTTTATTGGTACGCTTAGCTGTATCTGCAATTTCCCTTCCCTCCGTTATGGTGTTTGTTAAGGGTTTTTCACAATATACATCTTTGCCTTTCTTCATTGCGTCAATGCACTGGATGGCATGCCAATGATCGGGAGTGGCAACAATTATTGCATCGATATCTTTTCTCTCTAAAAGTTCTGAATAGTCTAAATAGGTACTAACTCCTTTGTACCCGTCCACATTTCTGATACTGGAGTATGCACCCTCAACATTGCTTACAAATAAGTCCCTTTTGGAAACCCACACATCGCTTCCCGCTACAATTTGCGTTCCTGTGTTGGAAAGAAATTTGTTTGCCAATATATTTCCTTGTTTGCCCAAACCAATTATTCCAACATTCACTCTATCACTTGGGGCGATGAAACCTTTACCGATAACGTGCCTTGGGAGAATAGATATAGCACCCAATGCCAGTGAAGTTTTTACAATAAAATTTCTTCGTGAAATAGTCTGTGAGGCTTTCGATTTTCCTTTAGTTGTAGTAGTAAACTTCTTATCCATGACTTAGTAAAGTTTAGTTATGTTGATTAAAATATAGTTACATACAATACTTCAATATTTTTTGCATGCACTTTCTTATTATTATTTTTCTTTTCAATTCTTAGGTCTCTCACATGATCTCTAGTTATTGTTTTACAAAGCGAATACATTGTGGAAAAGGAGCCGTCTTTGCTTCACCTGTTTTTTGAAATACACCGCTGTCCTTGTCCATCTTGAGTATGCTTATCTGATCGGACTGCCTATTGGCCACTAGCATATAATCCCCAGATGGATCAACTGCAAATGCACGAGGAGTTATTCCTCCACTGGATTTAATATCAACAACTGAAAGTTCACCTGTGGCCTGATTGATCTTACAAACAGCAATGCTGTTGTCTCCTCGATTTGAAGCATATAAAAAATCACCTTCTGGGTTAATGTGAATATCTGCAGATTTATTAAATCCATCAAATCCTTCTGGAAGGATTGAAATATTGCTTACTAGTTTTCCTATTCCATTCTGTGAATCGAATTCGTATCCAAGAACATGACCTTTTAACTCAGCCAGCACATAGATATACGGTTGGGATGGGTGAAATACAACATGCCTTGGGCCAAACCCGAGTGGTACTACCGTCTCTGAAACGGGATCTTTGTCAATCACTCCATTTTCATCAATACGATAACAATATACTTTATCAGTCCCCAAATCAGTGACAACAATCAATTCCCCAATAGGTGCAGGTAGTACCATATGTGCATGTGGACCTTCTTGTCGTGTAGTGTCGATGCTTGAGCCGGTATGGATAATCTGGCTGACTTGATCGCCAATACCGGTGCCAGCATCAACCGCATAAGAAGCAACGGTTCCTGATCCGTAGTATGCGACCAATAGGTGTTTTTCATTTTTTGTGAGGCTTACATAACATGCCCCTGCATTATTTTCCGCATGACTAGTTGTATTGATCAAATCCAATGTTCCATTGCTTTTTTCAATAGAAAATGCTTGCATCCCTTCCTTATTGACACTATAAAGTCTTTCGCCATTTTTATCAATTGCTAAATAAGAAGATGCATACACACCTGAGTCTTGTGTTATAGAAATCAAGTCACCACTTTCCGGATTCCAATCATAAATTCCAATACCAGCACCGTTGAGTGAATCACTGAAAGATGAAACATACACCCAATATTTATCGGTACTATCATCTTTTACTGGTTGGTTACAACCAATAATAAATAAACACCCTATACAAAGAAAAGAAAGACGTGCCATACTAAAATTCAATTTTAAAATTTTAAGCTTTTGTTTAGTTGGATTCATTGCTCCTAACTCCCACCAGACATTCGCTACTAATCTAAAGCCTTGATTTTTATATTGCGAAATGCCACGCGATCACCATGGTCTTGCAATAAAATTTGTCCGTTGTCTAATTCACCAAAATTTGGCCAAACTTTATATTTACTTTCAGCCACCAATTTTTTATACGCTTCACTTTTGCGTTCATATTCCAATACTTTCATTCCATTCAACCAATGTTCGACATGGCCCTCTCTGGAAATAATATGCGCCTGGTTCCATTCTCCAATCGGATGTACAGGTTTGTTGGGATCCGCTTTAATCAAATCGTAAAGTGAAGCCAGGGTGCGACTCCCATCATGACTTCCAAGTTTTGCGTCAGGATGTTGCTGATCATCTAAAATCTGATATTCCAACCCTATCGATGAACCTTCGCCTTTATTTAATTCTGTATCTACATAATACTTAATTCCACTATTGGCACCTTCCGTGATTTTAAAATCAACTTTCAATTCAAAATCACCATAGGATTCTGTCGTTACAATATCACCACCTGCGGCAGACTCTTCCCCTCCTGAAGACAGCACTGTCAATTCACCGTTCTCAATAGTCCATCCTTTATCAGGAAAACTTTCTAATTTAGCCCCCCGCCATCCAGAAGTATCTTTCCCATTCCAAAGCAATTTCCACCCGTTTGCTTTTTCATCAATCGTTAAATTATTTTTAGTGATAACCGGAGTTAATGGTGTTGCTTGCGAATATTTTTCCAGCTCCTCTGTTAATATTTTAATATTCTTCCACATAATTATAGTGCCTGGCTTTTTATCTTTTGGTATCCTATGTACTTGTAAGCCAATAAATCCTGAGGCAGTCATATCATCAATAAGATGCGCCACAGGAATTCCATTCAACCATGTTTTGATTGTATCTCCAATTGCTTCAATACGGCAATGATTCCATTCATTTTGTTTAAAAGCTTTTTGCGCATCCGGATGGTCCTTTAACGTGTAGAGCCATTTTCTTCTTGCTTCATCGTAGATACCTGAACTCCAGGCACGCGGAGCAGGATCAATTTCAATTTGATATCCATGCACACGGCCATTCATATAATAAGGAAGGCTTTCGCTTCTGATTTGTATTCCTGAATTCATAGTCGAATCCACTTTGTAGTCTAATTCCAAAATAAAATCACCATACTTTTCATTGGTAGTAAGAAATGTATTGGGGCTATCGCTGACAGTAGTGCCGATCACTACTCCATCTTCAACACGATATGTGGCGTTTCCTCCTAATATTGTCCAACCAGAAAGAGAATCACCTTGTAACAGATTCGTCCATGGTGTCTCCTCTTCCCTGGATGTTGAACACTGAACCGAAACAATCATCGAAATCAGCACTAGAAAATGGCCAACGTAATTTTTTTTGAACAGAATGTTTTTACTTCTATACTCCATACCTAAAAAGTTAATCTGTAATTTAATAAAAAGACATTAGTGGGTCTCTTGTGCTGTTGAAAAAAAGAAAGAATCAATGGTTACAGCTAAGCCATTGTTGCCCTTCACTAAAATGACTAAATTTTCTTGATCACTATGCTTTGATAATTTCATTGAAATATCTTTTTGGCTACTAGGTTGGCCATCAACTTTAGTTACTGCAAGCAACTCACCTGTAGGATCCCCTCTTCGTATTTCAATGTTAAATGATCCAGAGCCTGAAGTCAAAACCTTCAAGTTGATATACCTAAACTTCGAAAGACCGTTAACATTTGGATATTGAACCCATGCATCATTGATTAAATTCTGTATTGAAAAACCACCATTGGCATTTTCAACTTTTGTAAACCCATTGGTGTTAAAATAATCCTCCGCCTCAATTTTTCCTTGCAATGCCGTGTACTGACCAACACCAATACCATCAACACGGATGGGTGCCATTTCTCCATTTTCTTTATAGTGTACATAGCTAATAAAAGTATCTCTAAACCAACGATTGCCGGTCTGACTAATATCACAATATGCAAAATACCACTGGTTGTGCCATTCAAAGAAAGAACCATGCCTTCCTTGAAGAAATCCATTAGGCCACGTTGGTGCATCATATCCTTCTGCAAAACTTTCTTTGTTCAACACAGTTCCTTTATAATCATAAGGCCCGTATAGATTCTTTGCCGTAGCATAAAAACATCCCCATGATAAATAGTAGCGGTCTTTGTACTTATGCAGAAAAGGCTTATCATCCGTTGGCATCTCTTTATTCTTTCCATCAGGATTGTAAGGCCCTCTTGGATTATTGATCACAATCTTCCTTGGTTTTTCAGCAAGACTGATCATATCCTCGTTTAGTTTTGCGATGTAGTAATCCCACACACCAAAAATAATATAGTGCTCACCAGCTTCTTCAAAAATTGCCATGTCATATTCATGGGTTGGTGTAAGGTCTTCCGTTAACATCGGCTTACCAAGCGGATCTTTCCAAGGACCCACCGGGGTATCTCCTACTACTACGCCTGTCTGCTTATTTCCCTCCGAAAAATACCAATAGTATTTTCCGTTTTTTCTACCCACATCAGTTGCCCAACACTGATTAAATCCTTCTCCTAAGTATGTGTCCTTTGGTTTTAAAATACTTCTTTCAGTCCAATTGACAAGGTCTGGCGAAGACCATACCCACCAATCCTCCATTGTAAAGCCAGTATTTTTCGCTGTCTTATCATGCGATGCGTAAACATAAGCCGTGTCATTGAAAATATGGATATGCGGATCATTTAGACCTTTGTTTGGCACGATTGGATTTTGTGCCACGACTAATGCGGTTCCGCATAATCCTACTAAAATCAAACTTAGTTTTGTAAACATCAACCTACTTTTCATCATCTTGCAAAAATTTTTCTATTGGAATAAACTCTTTCAATTCTTTGATTCGAATGTTACGGTAAAATATTTCTGCTGTCTCCGATTGAAAACCTAATATACCTTTGTCCATACTAAGATTGGTTCCAATATTAACAATCACTCCATTTAATTTGTGGATGGCATACTTATTCCCCATTACAATGGCTTCACATTGATTCCATTTATCATTAAGTCCATTGAAGGGAGCGTAGGCAGCAGCGGCATGCTCTCCTTTTTTTATCGGTTGTAGTTTGCCTCCTTTACTCTCCATTAAATATTTTCCATTTTCATCTGCATACCAATCATCAATTTGAACGTTTGAAGCCCAAAAGTCACCCGTATGATTTTCATTTTTTGTGTGGTCATAGCGAATTTGATATTCCAACCCTTTAGGCCAAATACCATCTTCATAGCAGTGGTAATACAATCCCGCATCATATTGAAAATCAGAAAAATTATTCGATATTTTTTCACCCCATTTATATTCAAATCGAATGATAAACATGCTATACGTTTTCTCATTGTAAAACATACCATGTGTTGAATTTTCACCTGTATTTAGATCAAGGCTATCGGGCATGTCCTTAAACACATGTACCATTCCGTCTTCAATAGCGAAAACTTTTTTCGCCATCTCCGCATCACCATTTCTTAATTTAAGATACCAACCATCCCAATTCTTACCATTGAATATTGTTTTAAAGCCTGCTTCTGAATCAGATTTTTGTTGCGCTTCCATTTCCGTGGAAAGCATCAATCCTACGAGGGTCCAATATGTTAGGATTCTTTTCATATCAATACTTTTGAATAAATTTTTTCATATCATTCATTACTCTTGAATGGGAGGAAATTGAAGTTTTTGGAGATAATCCAATGTCTCTTCCACGTTTGCTTTCTCATCAATAAGCTTCTCACCATAAATTGTTTGAATAATACTGAACATAGGTTTCAACCTATGCTCAATAGCAGCCTCCACACCTCCTGGTGTTATTTGTTTATATTCCCATTGTTTTTCATGCAATGCATATGGTTTTAAAAACGCAACCGCCTTCTTGATGCTCCGTCCATCCGGTGTTTCAAAATTAAGCAAGTCTACACCTAGTGGCTCACTAAGTTCAGCACCTAAGGCCAACGCCCTTAAATTCATTTCACTATAGTAAATAGACTTCGTTCTCCTTAGCTCTAAAGGAAGTGAGCCATCAGGTTCAATCTGTGATGCGATGCGTTTAGTCTTGGCGGTTTCTGCACGTTGTCGGGCTTCATCGTTACGGTTAAAATAACGCAGTAAGCCAATTGCCTGAAAGTCAAACCAACTTCCATGGTTTTGTTTCATATCATCTTCGCGCTTAGCGATTTCGCTGGTGGTTAACCAATCGAGATATTGTTGCAACCAATCATTCACAGCATCTTTAAAATTCCCATCCAGTAAACCATCGCGATCAAAAATTTGAATGGCAGTAACTAAATTGGGAATGCCTGTCCATTCGATAATACCAATGTGCCGGCCATCTACACCACCGGGGATACTTTGGCCATAGTTCATACTCGGGTTTACTTTAGTATCCGCAGCAATAAACCAAACCCTAATTAAATCCTTTGCTTTGCTTGAATATTTTTTATCACCAGAATAGCAATAAGCAAAAGTCAATAATTCTACCGCATTCAAAAGATTCTTCATGCGCACTTGATCGGTATCATCACCCCTTGTTTGTGGATTTACTTCTCCATCTCGCGCAATCCAAGGCATGCCATCAGGCTTGCTAGGATCAGGCCAAAAATAGGGAGCAATGCTCATGTAATCATGTTTATCACCACTGGGTGGTATAATTGTTTTATTGATTACCGGATTAGCCTCCATGTCCAACAATTCATCTGCTTTTACCAACAGCGTATTATATGCTTGAACAAAATAGGAGTCTCCTGCCGCTATCTTTTCTTTTACAAATTGTAATCGTGCATCTTTAAAATAGATCAATGAATTATCAACACCTTCCGTGGAGATTTTTACTCCTTCATTGCAACCGGAATCTGCAACCGTGAATATGATGGACAATAAGAAGATTGATATTTTGTTCATAGTTCGAATTTTTGTCAGGTTCTCTTGAACCTTAGCTACGTTTTCCTGCCAGCATCGATGTTGATGCAATGCCAACTGAAAAGTCGCACCCTATTTTAATTTTAGAACCTCACTTGCCGCGAGTAAAAAAGCTCCTGTCCCGTAATTTTGCCAAGTATCTTTTGTTGCAGGCTGCGGATCGAAACCAATGTTTTGTACCCACCCTACTTTACCATCTGATTGCTGACAAGCAGCGAGTGCTGTCCATGCTTTTAGAACAACAGGATTGTATTCTGCTTTGTCTAACAAACCCGTGTTAACACCCCACGCCAAGGCGAATGTATGAAAACCACTTCCGCTGACTTCCCCATGATTAAAAGATTCAGGCGACAAGAGACTTGTTCTCCAAAGTCCATCCGGTTGTTGTAATCCTTTTATACGTACTGCCATTTCTTTGAAAAGTTTTTCATAGAATGGGCGGTGTTGATAATCGGCAGGCATATCTTCCAACATCAAGGCGAGTCCCCCGATCACCCAGCCATTTCCGCGCGACCAAAAAACTTTGTTGCCATTCTTTTCTTTTACATCGGTGCTATCTCCCTCCCACACAAAACGGCTATCGCGGGCAAATAAATTTTCTTTTTTGTCATACAATAGGTCATAGGTTTGCATAAAGTAAGTATGCATTTCATCTAAATACGATTTGTCATTTTTCAGTTTCGCGTAAGTGGTCAACACAGGAGGTGCCATAAACAAAGCATCACACCACCACCAAAGATTTTCTTTTCCTTTAATACCTTCGCGCCATTCATGCGGTTTGAATAAATGATCTTGGATGATACTATCCGTAGGTTGCAAGTCAACACCTTTTGCACCAATCGATTGCAGGTATATATATGAATAACAAATAGCTAAGTCATCGGCATGATAAAACCGATTCCATGGCTGCCAGGCATTGCGCTTACCCATTTGCATTAAAACATCTGTGTATACTTTATCTTGCGTTGCTGCATGGGCTCGCGCAACACCTGTGTAATACGCACCATTCGTCCAGTCTGTGGGGGCTTTGGCGTGTATGGGATGTGCCTCTTGCCACTTCATTGCTTTTACCATCGATTCTTTGATAGTATCGTTCGTAGATGAAGAAATAGAAGTCGTTTTGCATGCATATGCACTGCTCAAAAGCAAAAAAACGAGCACCATCATTGGTCTTTTTTTCATTATCAATAGGGTTTGTTCAATACTAGTTTATCAGCAAAATTTATTATTGTTTTACAGTTACGATTGCTTCACTTTCAACAGCAGGTTGGCCTTCATTAAAAGTTACATAAGCAGAAATGTTTTCTCCACTATCGGAAACGACACTT
>JBGTGG010000267.1:0-4597 GCA_041746855.1 Cyclobacteriaceae bacterium
GTTGGAGCAACTAAAAGTTACCAAAATCATCAAAAATATGGCTATTCTACTCATGTTCAATTCACGCTAACAAATAACGTTAATACCTAATATTGCGGATATGTGCCACATTACATCTTGTTTAAATTTCTGTTGAACACAGTGAATGACCTTTGATTTATAACCATTATATCGCTCTCAACATTCTCCTCTTCTAAAACTACTAATAAATTCCGAATCTACTTACACGCATCTACAAAGCCACTGCCAATTTCTCATACCCCTCCAAATTATCAACTCCCCAATTCGCCAATTCTTCTTTCGTCCACAGGCCAGGGAAGAAGATTCGTTTCTGATATTTCGGGTGCATGTATTTTTTCCAATCGCTGCCACCAGTTGCTTCGGCTTTCTTTTGTCCGCTTTCCAAATAATGTGAAGCGGTATTCAAATGTGACATCACCCACCGAACATTAACAGTATGGTCGTAATGGCGCATGGCATTTTGTAATTTTAAATCTTTCCGGTCTTTTTCAGGGAGTGCCTGGTATTTTGTCCAGAGGTTGGTGGTGTTGTACTTCTGCATGAACACAATGAAGTCATCTATATACCGCTCTTCAAACAATTTAATCAACGTGGATTTCTTTCCGGTCTTGTGATCCTTTCCTGCGGCTTGCCAATACAGGTGATCATAGGCGTGGGTAAAAGGTGTGTTGCGGTCAATCGTTTCGCGAAACCGTGCATCAATGAGGTTGATCAATTCCGTAGAAGCAAATTCAATCAATCGGTATTGTGCACTTTGAAATCCGCTGGCAGGAGTGAGGGTGTTTCTGAATTTCATGTACTGTTCCACTTCCATTCCTTCGCCCATAATTTGAAAAGAAGAAGTGAGCATATCGAAATAGCGGCTGATACGGTCCAGCTTCATGGCGAAAAAATCGGTGGTAAGCTCTTCCTTGTCCGCCACCTGATCAATCTCCCACAAAATCATTTTGAACAACAGCTCATTCACCTGGTGGTACATGATGAACACCATTTCATCCGGTTGGGTGGTGCGTTGTTTTTGTAATGCCAGCAATGCGTCCGTTTGAATATAGTCCCAGTAGGTAATGGGTTTTGAATGGAGCAATCCTTGCAAATGGACATTCACGTCCTGGCCGATGGCGTCAAATTTTTCCTTTAGCTTCTCTAAAATTTCATCACGGTTCTGACTCATAGCTGTTCTTTCTGTGCGGATTAACTGTTTGGCAAGTACGGTCGCAAGATCGTGATTTATGGGTATATAGTGCGATTGGATCCTAAATATTCCATCATCCGGGCTCATTTTGTAACAAAATCTTATTCACCTCGTTTGCCTCCTACATGATTAGTTATAACTTTGTATACTATACATTGTATGCATTATGAAGAACAAGGGTTTAGGTGAATTTGAGGAGCTGGTACTGCTGGCGGTTTGTATTTTAAATGGTGAGGGGTACGGTATTTCTGTCAAGGAGGAAGTGGAAAGACATACCGGCAGATCAATTTTATTGGGCGCCACCCACATTACTTTATATCGCCTTCAGGATAAAGGATTGCTCAAATCCACTATGGGCGGCAACACCGAAAAGCGGGGAGATCGTAGAAAAAGACTTTTTAAAATCACGGATATCGGCTTGCGCCAACTTCGGGCTTCGCAGGAAGTACGTCAGGAAATGTGGAAGCTAATTCCGCAATTAAAGTTTAGTGTATAATGGAGAATCAAAACCATACACCACCATCGCTGGCGCGGTGGCTCGCTTCAAAGTTCATCGATGATACTTATCAGGAAGAATTTTTTGGCGACCTCCAGGAAATCTATGATGAGCGTCTTTCAATAAAAGGAAAAGCGCATGCCAACTTCATGTATTGGGTGGACACGTTTCACTTACTCTTCGGATTTTCTTCTATTAAACTATTTCGAAATCAAACCCTCAGCACTACTATGAATATGATTGAATACGTTTTTAGAATGGCGTTCAGAAATCTACGGAAGAGTACACTGTTCTCGGTTATCAATATCACCGGACTTGCGTTTGGACTTACCTGTTCCTTGCTAATATCGCTTTGGGTTTGGGACGAAATGAGTGTTGATAAATTCCATGCTAAGGGAGAAAATATTTATCGGGTACTGGGTGATGTGGAGAATAATGGGGAAAGCAAAGTAAGAGAAAATGTGCCGTCCGCCTTGGCGCAACCGATGTTGGAAAGGTTTCCCGAAATTCAGGAGATCACGCGTGTCTTTCGTGGAGAAGCAGTTTTTGAATCGGGCGAGACCAAGTTTTCAGAAACAGGAATTTATGCAGACTCATCGCTCTTAAGTATTTTTAGTTTTCCATTAAAAGAAGGCAAGATTGAAAGTATTCTTTCCGGTGCACAATCTGTTGTAATCAGTGAACGGTTGGCCGAAAAGTATTTTCCGGGTGAAAGTGCATTAGGAAAAAGCATCAGCATTGTTGACAAGGAAAAATTAAATTATGTGGTGACGGGTGTTTTGAAAGAAATCCCCACACAGTCGTCATTGCAATTTGATTTTGTATTGTCGTACGATCAATTCGAAGCGAAGCAACGTCCGTGGTGGAATGGGAAGACCAACGTCCATGCATTTACGAATTTCAATGTGGAAGCGTATGTTTCGTTGGCATCGGGAGCTGATCCGGTTCAACTCAATCACAAACTGCAAACCTTTATCCACGATTACACAAACCTTGAAACGGAAGATGCGCTTTTTGTTTTTCCGTTTACGGAATACTATCTGCACAGTGATTTCTCCAACGGAAGAATACCGACCGGAAAAATTCAATATGTGAAGTTGCTTTCCGTGATTGCTTTTATAGTTCTCTTAATTGCCTGTATCAATTTCATGAACCTCTCCACCGCACGGGCAGGCACACGTGTGAAAGAAGTAGGTGTTCGGAAAATTATTGGTGCCCCGCGTTTTCAATTGTTGTTTCAATTTATTGCCGAGTCGTTTGTGATTGTGGTGATCGCCATGGCCATCGCGCTGGCCGCAGCGCATTTGTTATTGCCAGCTTTTAATGTGATCACGCAAAAGCAAATGGTGATTCCCTTTACGTCACCGGTATTCATAGGAACCATTCTTTCTGTGACCATTGCAACGGGAATTTTTGCGGGCTGTTATCCGGCCTTTCACCTGTCTGCTTTTGCCCCGACTAAAATTTTCAGAAGCGCGGGTGCTATGAAAGGAGGATTGTCCGGTATTCGCAATGGGTTGGTGGTTGTTCAGTTTACATTGTCCATCATCTTTATCGTTTTTACCATCGTGGTTTCGAACCAGATAGAATTTATTCAAAATAAAGAGCTCGGAATAAAGAAGGAAAATATTATCGAGCACACGTTGCATGGTGCTGCCAAAAATAAACAAGCCTATCGGAATGAATTGTTAACTATACCGGGAGTGCGGTCGGTTGGTTATACGGAACATAATCCTTTGCGAATAGAAAATGGAAACCTGGGCGTTTCATGGGCGGGAATGCCAGCCGATGAAGAGATTTATTTCAATGTGATGCAAGTAGGAGAGGGCCTTGTTGAAACTTTTGATCTACAGATACTGGAGGGTAGCGATTTCCCTGAAAAGTATGCTTCAGAAGGAGAGAAGTATTTCATTATCAATGAAGCCGCTGCAAAAGCAATGCAAGCTGAAAACCCGATTGGGATGCAGTTGAAAGTGTGGGGATATGATGGTAAGGTTGTGGGGCTTGCCCGTAACTTTCATCATCGGTCGTTGATGCACGCTATTGAGCCTGTTGTCTTAATTTACAAACCTGACGAAGTATACATGGCCTACATCGGAATTGACGCGAATAGCAGACCTGAATTGATCAATCAAATTCAAAGCGTATATCAAAAATACGAACCGGAATATACATTCGATTATGCCTTCGTGGAAGATCAAGTCGATGCCAGTTATAGTGATGTGATGACGATTAAAACCCTGGCGAATTTATTTTCCTTTGCGGGGATTTTTATTTCCTGTCTTGGATTGTTTGGGTTGTCTGCTTTTATTACGGAGCAGCGCACCAAAGAAACAGGAATCCGAAAAGTATTGGGGGCAAGCGGGTTTAGTTTATTGAAATTGTTTTCAACGGGATTTCTAAAATTGGTGCTCGTTGCTATTCTTATTGCTACGCCCATTGCATGGTATTATTCAACACACTGGCTGTCTGACTATGCGTATCGGATTGATATTGGTGTTGCTCCTTTTGTGATAGCGGGGGGCCTTGCGATTTTGATCGCCATGATTACGGTAAGTTACAATACGATTCGCGCTGCGAATGTGAACCCGGTTGATTCGTTGAAATATGAGTAACACAAATTCAACCCCTTTAGGGTTGTCGGCAGAGATGGTTGAGAATTACCGCATTTCATGCGGTGTTATTATTATTGAATCCCTTCGGGATTCGGATTGAGTTGTGATTACCATCCATGATCTGGATTAATTAATTATCTGATAGTCCGTAAACATACCACTAAATTACACTAAGGATAAGGTTATCAAATAGATTCACCGAATACCTTCTGTTCAGCTTGAAGCAGAACTCATCAAGGTATAATTGCAAATACTTTTCTTTGATCACATGAT
>JBGTGG010000268.1:0-3987 GCA_041746855.1 Cyclobacteriaceae bacterium
CAGCCCTCTTTTTTCGTATAAGCATCAGTTCTATTGCTTGACAAGTTGGTCTCCACCAGAGCTTGTCTCCCCTTCAAACTGAT
Organism: Cyclobacteriaceae bacterium; assembly: GCA_041746855.1. GTDB lineage: Bacteria > Bacteroidota > Bacteroidia > Cytophagales > Cyclobacteriaceae > JBGTGG01. The sequence goes on from JBGTGG010000268.1 coordinate 84, forward strand.
GTCTGAATATTAATGATTTTTTCAACCAATGTCACCAACTATTTTTCAGTACATTACCTAAAAAAATAAAGCGATGTTTAACGACCTGAAGGAACTCTATAAAAAATACAAAGTGTATGTTCGGGTAGATCTCATCATGTATGCAGTACTGATACTGTTGATCATGCTTTACTTTATCTATTCGTTGATTAGACGCTAGATACTAGACGCTAGATACTAGATATATATCCATTCTGACGTCTAATCCTACTTTGTCATGTTTGAATGTTGCGTGCCTACGGCACTCTGATATAATGTTAATCTAATGGCTACGCTACCTACATTTCATGCCTACGGCATGGGAAGTTCCAGAAAGTGAAAAAATCGAGAACCTTTCAAAACTGAATATAATTCACGTTTATTGAATATGACAAAGTAGGACTAATGTCTAGTGTCTAACGTCTAAAATACTGATGGTCGCCTCAGGATAGGCCCGCGGATGATATGAGTGTAGGATTTCCTTTACATTCTCCCGGATATTTTTTGAAATATCATCGGTTGGCAAATCATTGGGATCCAACCCAAACGGATCTTCAATTTCTTCAGCAATCAACTCTACACTCAACAATATGTAGGCGATCAGGAGCACGGCAGGAATGGCAAAGTATTGAAACATAATCACAAACCCGAACGGCAATGTAAGGATGTAGATAAAAATAAATTTTTTGATATACATGGTATAGGAATACGGGATCGGGGTATTCCGGATCCGTTCGCAAGCACCAATCAGGTCGATGAAATCTTTCAACTCTTTATCAAGGTTCATAAATTGAAATCCATCAATCACCTTATTTCCATATAGGGTGTTTACACGCTCATACATCAAGGCTGAAATTCTATTCGGCTTATGTTTTACTTTTTTTAATGTCGGAATAAGCTGGTCATCCGATTGCTCCATTTCTTCAAACTGTACTCCTTTTCGAAGATGCTCCTTCATCGCAAATGCAAAGTTGGGGATCATGGTAGCAAACCATTCGCGCGTATGGTCGTCTTCCTTAGGCAAATAGGCATTCAGTTTTAGCGCAAAGTTCCGTGTACTGTTCACCAAACCGCCCCACAACTTTCTCCCCTCCCACCAGCGATCATAGGCCGAATTCGTTCTGAAAACCAAAAAAAGTCCCAATACTATACCCAACAACGAATGTACAGTGGTGGTACCTGAGTAGTAGGTGTGGTCAAATTCCAAATAGTCCACCACGAAATAACAAACACCAAAGGTAAGGAGCGCCACAAAAACCATTGCCGGAAGCAATGTTCGCATTACATGTTTCCCGTAGGAGTGGATAATTAAACTGAACCAGGTTTTCGGATTATAGCTTACCATACTTATCGTAAAACACGAATTACGGCAAGTATAGCGTACTCACCAAACGAATTTGTAACCTGAACGATGCTTTTGCGTTATTGATTTAAATTAATATCTTTATAATATCATTTTAATATCACTTCTATGAAATGGCCACATAAAAACCCTTCCGCTAACCGTAAATGGTTTTTTGGTCATTTCATGTGTCCACTAAAAAACAACTATTAAAACATGAAAACTGAACACGAAACAACCCCTATTTCAGGCTACATCATGCTATTGGTAGAAATTATTCTACTGGGAATTAGCATCATGGGGCTCATCGCTACCAAGAGTCCTCTATTACTGCTTGTTGTGGTTTTTGCCATCGTATTGATGCCCGGATTTTTCTTTGTAACCCCCAATGGATCGAGGGTACTCGTGCTTTTTGGTGCCTATAAAGGAACGGTAAAGGCCAATGGCTTTTTCTGGGTCAATCCCTTCTTTACCAAACAATCCATATCGTTGCGCGCAAGAAATTTTGATAGTGAAAAAATAAAAGTAAACGACAAGGTTGGAAACCCGATCCAAATAGGGGTGATTTTAGTGTGGCAGGTAAAAGACACGTTCAAAGCTGCTTTTGAAGTAGACAACTATGAAAATTTTGTTCGCATCCAAAGCGATGCAGCCGTTCGAAAATTAGCAGGTATGTATCCATACGATAATTTTGATGACGACTCGGAAATGACCCTGCGCTCTGGTCATGATGATGTAAACTCCGCGCTCGAAGAATTCCTTCGCAACCGTCTGGACATTGCCGGCATCCATGTTATCGAAGCGCGTATTGGTTATCTCGCCTATGCCCAGGAGATTGCCGGTGCAATGTTAAGACGCCAACAAGCAACAGCGGTAGTGGCTGCACGTTTTAAAATCGTAGAAGGCGCAGTGAGCATGGTGCAGATGGCGCTTGATCATTTGGCCAAAGAAAAAATTGTAGAACTTGACGATGAACGCAAGGCGGCCATGGTGAGCAATCTAATGGTGGTATTGTGTGGCGATAAAGATGTAAGCCCTGTTGTAAATGCAGGTACATTACATACATAACGATGGCGAAGGAATTGTTTTCGGAACAACAGCAATTCAATCAAGTCTTGGTATGGATCCTTGTCGGGATTGGAACCATACCGATGATGGCCATACTGGGTTATGGAATTTATCAACAACTTATCCTGGGTCGGCCGTGGGGAAATCAACCCATGAGCGACCTGGGTCTCGTGTTGGTTACCCTTCTTTGCCTTGTAATAATGACAGGCGTTGTTCTTTTGTTACGCTTTCTCAAATTAGAAACGAAAGTAGATCGATGGGGAGTTCACTATCGGTTTTCACCTTTGATCAACCAATGGAAAGAAATCAAAAAAACTGACATTCTTGAATACAAAATAAAAACATACTCCTTTCGGGGATATGGAATCCGGTGGGGACTTGATGGAATTAAAACACTAACTGCAAAAGGAAACAAAGGGATCGAATTCCACTATGGCAAAAACAAAAGGTTGATCATCGGTTCGCAACAACCCGAAATGTTTTTAGCGGCACTTGATAAAATAATGAAACCGGAACTTGAGTAATATGGCACAGAAAAAACCATTTGCATTGCGGCTCGACCCTGAGGTATTGAAAGCTGTTGAGAAGTGGGCAGCGGATGAATTTCGAAGCACGAATGGTCAATTGGAGTGGATTATCACAAAAACCCTGAAAGAAGCCAACCGGTACAAACCAAAAGGAAAAACCGATTAGCCAGCAGGTATAAATAATTAATCTTAAATTTGAACCCTATTTTAGAATCGTTATGAAAAACTTCACCATCGTCCACATCCTATTGCTTTTACTCATGCTGTTGACCTACACCTGTGCTTCGGGTCAAACAACAGAAGACTATTTTGTTAGTAATACATTGGATACAATTTACGGAAAAATAAAGCCGCTTGATTTTGGTCCTGAACCAAAAGTTCAGATACAAACCGCAGACAAAAAGAAAACCACGTACTCCATTTTTGATACAAAAGCTTACACCTATAATGGTGATACCTACAAACCCGTGAAAAATTATAACAAGTATGAATTCATGAAAGTAGTAATCTCCGACTACCTCAGCTTGTATACATTCAAACCTGAAAATCAAACCAGCTACAGTGGTCTTTTCTTGACGAAAATGGATGGTAGTATCATGGAAGTCCCGAACCTTGGATTCAAAAAAAAGATGGAAGCCTTTTTAGGCGATTGTGGAACCATTGGAGAGCGGATTGAAAGTGGGGAACTTTCGCGCAACAACCTCGAAGAGATCATTAACGAATACAATACGTGCATTTTGAACCGAACACGCGAAAAGCAATCACAAGCAGCAACTGCCAGTGTAAACGAAGGGAAATCAGATCCGTGGAAATCGCTTGAAACAGAAATAAAAGAATTGGCTGATTTTGAAGGCAAAACAAGTGCATTGGAAATGGTAACGGAGGTGATCAACAAAGTTTCAAAAGGCGAGAAAGTTCCTTCTTTCGTGATCAATGGATTGAAAGATGT
>JBGTGG010000269.1:0-3178 GCA_041746855.1 Cyclobacteriaceae bacterium
ATACTCTTTTCCCATTTGCTTCTATTTTGTAAAGTAAATAAGTCAATAAATTTATCTACTGCAATAATTATTAAGGAGAGTGGCCGTTTCGTATCCAAATTTTGGCATGAAAAGCCTTTCCTTCCGCGTCAGTCTTGTGAGGGAACCTGTAGTTATTCGAAAATATAAACAAATTTGTTTATATTATTTTGATTATATTTGTGGTATGAACAAAGAATTATCACTTCTAAAGGGCATTCACCCCGGGATTATTCTTGCCCGTAAACTAAAGGAGAGAAATCTCTCCAAGGGGTCTTTTGCCCTTTCTATTAAGGAGTATCCGCAAACCCTGGGCGCCATTACAAAAGGCAAGCGAAATATGAATACCCCGCTGGCTTTGAAAATCGAAGAGGCATTGGATTTGCCCGAAGGTTTCTTTATGACTCTACAGATTTTCTATGAGATAAAAGAAGCGAAACGAAAACAAGTGAATTCACATCCGGATCTATCCAAGTTAAGGAGCGGGTTGTTTTGGGATACAGACATGAAGAAAATTGACTGGAGCCGACAACGGAAAGCTGTTATAGAACGAATTTTTGAACGTGGCAACGCTAAGGAAAAGGCAGAGATTAAAAGGTTCTATGGTGATAAGGTAGTAAATGCAATCATAAAGAAAATAGAATTGCATGTCTGAGGAACTTCATTGGGAAACGGTGACACCCTTACTGAAAAGTGCGTTGACCACATTTATGGAGGACGACTTGTTCAAACCTTTCAGGCTTGTTGGTGGGACTTCATTGAGTCTGCAACTTGGTCATAGGATGTCTGATGATATAGATTTATTTACAGATGCCCCGTACGAATCACTTGATTTTTCAGCTATTGATAAATTTCTAAGACAAGAGTTTGGATATGTTTCTGAAATATCTCCCGGGCCAATTGGAATGGGCATTTCGTATCTGGTAGGAAATACTAGCGATGACACTGTAAAAATAGATTTATATTATACTGACCCATTCATTCAACCGTGCCTGCAAATTGGATCGTATCGGCTAGCAACTATTGAAGAAATTATTGCAATGAAGATTGATATTGTTCAACGTGGAGCACGTAAAAAAGATTTTTGGGACCTTCATGAATTATTAAATGAATACAACCCGACCCAAATGATTGCATTACATGAGAAGCTTTATCCATACAATCATAATGAAAAAACCATCAGAACAAACTTTGTAGATTTTTCAAATGCGGATGATGATTTTGAACCAAAGTGTCTCAAAGGAAAATACTGGGAACTCATTAAACTGGATATTTCAAAATTGTTGAAGTCCTGATCCATATAAATGCGGGTCAAAAGTTCCTTCGCTTCCGCCTCCATTTATTTTTCTTTTTTGTCAATCTATTTTCAAAAGCCATATCAGGTTGGTGATCAATGTCGCAAGTATTCCCATATGGCCAAACCCGCTCCACATTCAGCACAGTATCCTGTCAGTGGGCATTAAGAGCGCGGGCATCTTCTTTCGTTCCGTTCGCTCTTCCTGCCGCCACATTCCAGCGCGTTGGATCCCACTTACGTTGAGTTGAAATCTCCATTCGTTCACATCCAACGCTAACTCTCATATAAATGGGTAGCTCTTTCTTTTTATATCTTTTAGGCTTTTTAAAGTAGAAGAGCAAATTGAATCTGTTGTTCATAAACTGTTGCATTTAGAATTAATAAATCTAGAAATGCAGCCCTCTAAAATCAAGATGTTCAGGCGTTGAACAAGTTGACATTCAATTCGTTACAAGAAATCTGGTGAGTACTTTTTAGAATTTTTAGAGTACTCACCAGATGACTCACCAGAAATATGTTAATTGGTGAATAATTTGATAAGCCCTAAAACAAAAAAACCTGCAATTCATTCGAATTTGCAGGTTTTTTATTTTTTGATTTTGATACTGGCAGAGGAGGAGGGTGTTTTTTTACTTTTACAACCGCCTCACTATTAGTTATTTATTAGCTTCTCAAAATTATGGTTACCGTTTGGTTACGGCCAAAATCAAAACAGATCGACAATCCACTTGATATTTCAAACATACAAAAAGCGAACCGAATTCTGAAATTCAAAATTCAATTCGCTTTTGCAACGTGTCTGCTAATAATTAAAGAATATGTATCAGACTGCCTTTGGCTGGATGATATGAAGGTTGGTATATCACATAGTTAAGTTTGGCTAGATCGGCAATCACCTTATGATAAGTCGTTATGGATTTAATCTTAGCAGCCGCCATCAATCGCTTTCTTGATACATTAAATGGACTGGTTAATCCATTTCTAATCCAAACAACAATTAATGCAGTGCAGATACTAATATGAGAGCTAGTAAGGTCAGCATCTGAAGTAATGCGGTTTAAGAAATTGTTTAACTGCTCAGCGTTGCTCATTACTCTCGATCAGTTTAACAATTTGATGGTAGTCATAGAAAATGATACCACCTACCTTACTATATGATAATGACCCATTGATTCTCAAGTTTTGCAACGTTCCAGTAGATATTCCTAACAGCTTTTTTACTTCGGATGACTTAAGCCACTTTTTAATTGGTGTTTTGTTGTTTTCGATTATTAGATTCTTGAACTCTTCAATTAGCTCCTTTTTAAAATTATAGAGATCATCAACTGTTAATAATTGATCTCTGTTAACTCTTAATTTGGTCTCCACCCCTCGCTTTTCAATTCTTCCTTCCATATTAAATTCTTGATAATGGCTAAGATGCAACTGCTGTAGAGCGGGAGTTAAATGTTATATATGAATGTGCATGAAGATGAAAATTTATTAATGATTATGAATGAATTTTAGGGCTAGGAAGAAAGACAGACCCCATTTGTTGACTTCCTTTTTTAAAGAGTTGTTAATCGTTTAGAATAATTCTAAATAAATCTTGGTTATTAGTGATTTCAGCACTAGAATTGCGCATTATTTAGAATCAATCTAATCTATGCGTTATTTCATACTATTATTACTTTTTGCAGGCATTAGCATGTCCTTTGCAAACGTTGCTCCTGGGTCAATTTCCGGGGTAGTTAAATCTAAAGATGGGAATCCCGTTCCTTTTGTAACGGTTAGACTTTTAGGAACAACTTTAGGGACGACCACTAATTCAAAAGGTGAATTTCAGTTCTCGAGAGTAAAACCAGGAAGTTATCAGATTAAGAT
>JBGTGG010000270.1:0-5542 GCA_041746855.1 Cyclobacteriaceae bacterium
GAAGTCTTTGTCTATACAACAAAGGTTGGTCAACATACGGGTGGCTATGATGAATGGACGGTGGATATTACTGAAGCTGTGAATGATTTTAGTACAACAGAAGTTTTTCAGAAGCAATTTAATGGAAGAATACCCATATACATTCGTGTGGATAATTCCCGGAGCGTTGAACAAATACCTTCCGACTTGTCTGATTTTAATATCTATGGCGGCATCTATCGGTATCTTAATCTGGCGTATTTCCCCCCTGTTTCAGTCGATAAAATTTTTGCACTTGCTGAAACAGATAAGGATGGGAAAAGAGGTTTTGTAAAAGTATCGGCACGTTTTCGTAACCTCACTAAACAAAGTGGAACTATTGCTATTGAACTCATTGATCCGAATGGAAAAATTATTGAAAAAAGAGAGTCGATTCAGATCAACACCTATGATGATCAGGAGTTGGTGAAATTTGATCTGAAGAAACCTACGCTTTGGTCGCCAGCAAATCCTCATTTATACACCGTTAAAATTTCTGTTTCTTCTGCTGGTAGCGTGAGTACACATGAAGAAAAGATTGGGTTCAGGCATTTTGAGTTTGAAAAGAATGGTCCTTTTATGCTCAATGGTAAAAGGCTTTTGTTGCAAGGAACCCATCGCCATGAAGATCATGCCGGAGTAGGCGCGGCCATGACGGAAGAAATGATTCGCACGGAGATGGTGATGATGAAAGAGATGGGTGTGAACTTTATTCGCTTAGGTCATTATCAACAATCTCGCATTGTTTTAAATCTATGTGATAGCTTAGGGATTCTTGTGTGGGAAGAAATCCCATGGTGTCGTGGTGGACTGGGTGGAGATCTTTACAAAGCGCAAGCGAGTCGTATGTTGACCAATATGATCGAACAACATTATAATCATCCATCAGTAATTATTTGGGGCTTGGGAAATGAAAATGATTGGCCGGGTGATTTTCAAGAATTTGATAAGGAGAAGATCAGGACGTTTATGAAAACACTGAATGATCAATCTCACCGACTTGATCCAACCAGGAAGACTGCAATACGGAGATGTGATTTTTGTAAGGATATCGTAGATGTGTATTCACCTTCTATTTGGGCTGGGTGGTACAGAGGAATTTATACGGATTACAAAGCTGTTTCTGAAAGTGAAAAAGAGAAAGTAAACCATTTCTTGCACGTTGAGTGGGGAGGCGATAGCCACGCAGGGCGACATTCAGAAAATCCCGATGAAGCCCTGAGCAATGTGTTGAGTGGGAAAAGTGCAGACGAGCGTGCCGGGGATGCTTCTTTGTATGGTGGACAAGCAAGAATTTCTAAGGATGGAGATTGGAGTGAATCCTACATTTGTAACCTTATCGATTGGCACTTAAAAGAACAAGAGACAATGCCTTGGTTGTCGGGTACGGCATACTGGCCTTTCAAAGATTTCTCAACACCGGTAAGACCGGATAACCCGGTGCCCTACATGAATCAAAAGGGAGTAGTGGAACGTGATTTTACAAAAAAGGAATCGTACTATGTTTTTCAATCCTGGTGGACGGAAAAACCAATGGCACATATTTATGGGCACAATTGGCCGGTGCGATGGGGAACTGAAGGAGAGAAGAAAATGGTGAAAGTGTATTCGAATTGTGATGAAGTAGAATTATTTTTAAATGGAAAATCATTCGGTGTAAAGAAACGTGTCCCTGAGGATTTTCCAGCAGCTGGCTTGCGTTGGATGCTTCCTTTTGATGTTGGTGGGAATAGTATCCGTGTGATAGCAAAGCAAAAAGGCATAGTAGTTCAGGATGAAATTAATTTTCAATATCAAACAGCATCGTGGGACATTCCTTCAAAATTGGTGGTGAAAAAGGTAAGCGAAGCGGAAGGTACAACAACCGTTGAGGTAACATTGGTTGATAAGAATAATATTCAATGTTTGGATGCTAAAAACTTTATCCGTTTTGGAATTACAGGAGATGGTACCCTCATCGATAATCAAGGCACGGCCAGCGGATCACGTTATGTTCAGCTATATAATGGCCGTGCTGTTATTAAAGTAAAAACCAATAGAGGTAAAAGTATAGTGAGTGTGAAATCAGTGGATATTCCAACCGCTTTTCTTGAGCTGTAATTTGATTAAAAAATAACAATTGAAATATGAAGAATGAATTAGAAGGAAAAGTAGCGGTAATAACAGGTGGTGGCGGTGTATTGTGCAGTACGATGGCACAACACTTGGCAACACTGGGTTGTCAGGTTGCTATTTTGGATTTAAATAAAGCCAATGCAGATAATGTAGCCAATGAAATTATTAAGGTTGGCGGGAACGCGATTGGAGTGGAGGCCAATGTGTTAAACAAGGAAAGTTTATTGCTCGCGAAAAGCGAGGTAAACCGAGCCTTCGGATCATGCGACATTTTAATTAATGGAGCAGGAGGAAATCATCCAAAAGGAACCACTTCTAAAACACATTTTGAACTTGCTGATTTGGAAAGTGAAAATGAGATCACTACATTTTTTGACCTTGATCCTGAAGGAATCAAGTTTGTATTTGATTTGAATTTTATTGGAACGTTGCTTCCGTGTCAAGTCTTTGCAAGAGACATGGTTGGAAAGGATGGATGCACCATTATTAATATATCTTCCATGAATGCATTTACACCGTTGACAAAAATCCCAGCGTATAGTGGTGCGAAAGCTGCGATTTCAAATTTCACTCAATGGCTGGCCGTACATTTTTCAAAAGTCAATATTCGTGTCAATGCGTTAGCACCAGGATTCTTTTTAACCGATCAGAATAGAAGATTATTAACAGAGGAAGATGGAACACTTACTTCGAGGGGCAACACCATAATCGAACATACCCCTATGGGGAAGTTTGGGAAACCGGAAGATTTAGTTGGAACGTTGGAATGGTTGGTGGGTTCGGGGTCCGAATTTGTAACGGGAGTAACCATTCCTATTGATGGTGGTTTTAGTGCATTTAGTGGAGTGTAAAAAATTATGAGCAGACTTGAACAAACATGGAGATGGTATGGTCCGAAGGATTTGGTGCCCTTATCGCATATAAAAATGTCGGGGGCAACCGGAATTGTAACGGCTCTGCATCACATACCAAACGGAGCGGTGTGGCCAATTGAAGAAATTAAAAAGCGTAAAAATGAAATAGAAGCTTCCGGCTTAAAGTGGTCCGTAGTGGAAAGTGTTCCCGTGCATGAGGATATCAAAAAGCGCAGTGGTAATTATCTCCAGTACATTGAAAACTATAAGCAAAGTATCAGCAATCTTGGTGCCTGTGGTATTGACATCGTGTGCTACAATTTTATGCCGGTGCTCGATTGGACCCGCACGGATTTAGCATTTGAAATGCCCGATGGTTCGAAGGCGTTGCGGTTTGATGCAGCAGAGTTCGCAGTGTTTGAATTGTTTTTGTTGAAAAGACCGAATGCGGAAAAGGAATATACAACCGATCAAATCAAGAAAGCCGAATACGTATTTTCAAAAATGGATGCAACGCAGCGGGAAGTGTTGGTCAAAAATATTATTGCTGGGCTTCCTGGTGCCGAAGAAGGGTATACACTTGAACAGTTTCAATTGGTTCTGGACACGTATGCAGCAATTGGGGATCAGGAATTGCGAAACAACTTGTATGCTTTTCTGAAAACCCTTATTCCTGTTGCGGAAGAAGCAGGTGTTTTAATGGCCATCCATCCAGACGACCCTCCCAATCCAATACTCGGACTGCCACGCGTAGTGAGCACCGAAGCGGATGCACAACAATTGCTGAGTGTGGTAGACTCCAAGCATAATGGTTTATGTTTTTGCACGGGTTCATACGGTGTTCGCCCGGATAATGATTTACCGGGAATGATAGCGCGGTTAGGACATCGCATTAATTTTATCCATTTACGCGCTACGAAACGTGACCAGGATGGAAACTTTTATGAAGCCGACCACCTCACAGGCGATGTTGATATGTATGCAGTGATGAAAGCCCTTGCCGCTGAACAAGATTTACGAATAAGCAATGGTCGTACAGATTTTAGAATGCCTATGCGCCCCGACCATGGACATCAAATGTTGGATGACCTAACTAAAAAAACCAATCCCGGGTATAGTGCGATAGGAAGGCTAAGGGGTCTAGCTGAATTGCGGGGCTTGGAATTGGGGATACGGGGGATTGATCGCGTTTTGACCTGATTTTGTCGATTAGCTTAAATGTTTTTGGTTAAGTTAGGTAGTGAAAGAAGGTGTTGGCAGAAATGTCAATGGCTTTTTTTTATTCAATTGTCTTTCGCAAAGTATAGGTTGGTCAAACTACAGTATATTCCTGTCGGAAAGTGCGTGATCGGGAAAAAGGCAATTATCGAACCTTGAAAGTCAACACCATCCTACAGTTAACACACTCATTTTCAAAAGGTTTGAAGCATAAAAAAAACGGACAATCAAAAAATAATTCTGATTTGTCCGGTTGGGTACCTGAGGCCGGAATCGAACCGGCACACCTTACGGTACACGATTTTGAGTCGTGCGATTTATAAAATGAACCCTGATTTGGGTATTTAAAGGCCAAGCCTTAATCGGTAAACTATAGATGAATTTAATCGTACTTGAAGGTTGTAATTAACGATTAGAGAAAATATGAAGAATAAAAATCAGCTCATTGGTGGGGTCTCTGCAATTATTGAAGCAAGTCTTTACATTTTTGGTTTCATTATACTGCTTTCAATTTTGCAGCCTACAATTGATGACTCCAATACGGGACTAGAAAAACTAAAATTTATCATTGACAATAAGACAATCTACCAGACGTGGATGCTTTTTATTTATGTGGTATTTGGAATCGTACTGATTCCCCTTACACTTGCGATTCATGAAAACTTTGAGAATCAAACGTCAGTCCTGTCAAAGGCTACGCCAATTTTTGGTTTTATTTGGTCGGGACTTGTAATTGCCAGTGGAATGATTGCAGTAGTAGCTATTGATGCGGTATCCACAGGTTACTTAACGGATTCAAAAGCAGCATTTACTTCCTGGAAAACCATTGAAGCAATTCAAAACGGTCTTGGCGGTGGCGTAGAAATTATTGGAGGTATATGGGTCTTTCTTATTAGCATGATGGGTTTGAAGCACTCGGTATTTAATAAACTCCTCAACTACTTTGGTCTCCTAGTTGGTGGTGCAGGAATTTTGACAATCATTCCTGTCCTTAAAGATTTGGGAGCAATATTTGGACTTACACAAATAGTATGGTTTGTGTGGATAGGAATAACAATGATTAAAAATAAATAGAGATTTTTTCGATTCTCCCAAACTGCGCGTTTTCTGAAAATTAATTGAAACTGACCAATCATATTATTTTATCTGATAGTCCGTAAACATACCACTAAATTACACTAAGGATAAGGTTATCTAATAGATTCACCGAATACCTTCTGTTCAGCTTGAAGCAGAACTCATCAAGGTATAATTGCAAATACTTTTCTTTGATCACATGATAGATACCAAGCAAAGTTCTTTTGGCATTGGCGATGGCTATGTGTACCCATTTGAGT
>JBGTGG010000271.1:0-3679 GCA_041746855.1 Cyclobacteriaceae bacterium
TTGGCAATTCCTGCAAATTGCAATCCGCGCACTTCCAATTCGGTATGGTTCGAAATCAATCCGATCTCCAACAAATCTGTTCCGGCTGAATATCCAGAAAGTAGATTGATTGAAATTATATTTCGGTAGGTACCCGGATGCAAACCATTGGTACTTATTCCCGGTACCAAAGAAAGTTGAAAGATTTTTCGGTTTTTTGGATTGTACTGGGTATATCCACTAACGGAGAGGGTGATGCCCAATATGAATAGGAAATACTTCTTCATAGAAAGGGTTTAGGTCGATAGCATAACGGTTGCAATTTCAATTTAATATATTTGATGCAAGAAAATGTCGGAATTGCTCGAACCCCTCTTCATCATTGCCATTGGCGTTTTAGCTGGTGCCATCAATACTATTGCTGGAGGCGGATCACTGATCTCCCTACCGGTATTAATTTTTCTTGGCTTGCCCGGAACCGTTGCCAACGGAACCAATCGGGTGGCCATCCTGGTACAAAATATTACCGCGGTGGGCGGATTCAAAAGCAAAGGCGTTACGATACCGATGCCCTACAGTTTGTATTTGGGAATTGCTTCATTGGCCGGAGGATTTCTGGGCGCAAAGTTGGCAGTTGATATTCCAGATGAAGTGTTTAATCGCATTCTCGCGATTGTAATGATAGGCGTTGTAATCTCCATCATCGCGGGAAGAAAAAAATCTATGCATCTGGAAGAGAAAATGAGTAGGACGAGACAAGCTATCGGCTTGATTGGATTTTTCTTCTTAGGTATTTATGGTGGGTTCATTCAGGCAGGCATAGGTTTTTTGGTAATTGCATTGCTTACCAATGTTCATGCTTTTAATTTAATTAAAACGAATTACATAAAAGTGTTTGCCGCATTGGTCTACACAGGAGTTGCCGTTCTCGTTTTTGCATTCGAAGATAAAATTGTTTGGAAAACCGGACTTATCCTTGCCATCGGACAAGGTATTGGTGGTTGGTTTGCCAGTCGCTGGTCCGTGGATAAAGGTGAAGTTTGGATCAAGCGCGTGCTTGTTGCTGTTGTGATTGTATTGGCGGTGAGACTTTGGTTTTTTTAATTTACCAGCCCATCAAAACTTTCTATTCTTCGTGCCTTCTATTTCCAAATCAAGCGGATGAATTTCAAATGGTGATTTTAAAACAATGGCGGTGTTATCACTGCGCACAACAATGGGAGTTTTTAATAAACTCATATCCGTGTTAATCAATAATAATTTATCTTCATCAGAAAGAGATTTGAATTTCTCAGAATACTCTTCTGTATTAGGATCAAAGAGGTCATCAATGGTAACAGAAAGCTTTTCAGCGAGTTCAGCCAGTTGTGTCTCCGTCATTTTATTCTTGCTGGTATCCAATTCATTGATAACATGTTTGTCCAATGCCTTAATCAATCCGAATGCTTCCCGGTCGCGTTTCTTCTTGCTATTATAAATAAACTTGATTTCCTGCTTTTTCATAGTTCAAATTTTAAGATGTTACTTCTTCCTTTCCACTATTTCTTCCATTGATGGAAAGCTTCATAGCCGATAATTTCTCCCCACCCTTAATTCCAAAATCGAGCGTGCGTATCGGGAATGGAATGGTAATTTGCGCTTGGTCAAAAGCTTTCTTAATCGCTTTGATGGCCTTGCTGCGCATCCTAAGAAAACCCGGTTGGCCGGGATATTCTATCCAAAAGCGAATGGTGAAATTGATTGAGCTTGATCCAAATTCATGATAATCGAAAATTGTATTGTCAGGATCGATGACACCCTCTATTTCTTTTATGGTCTTCACAACAAGTTTTTCCACAGCTTCCAAATCATCGCCATACGAAATACCAACGGGTAGGTCAACGCGCCTCTTTTTAAGAATGGAGAAATTGACAATCTCTTCCTGTAATAAATGTTTGTTCGGAACGTAAACTTCTTGCCCTTGAAAAGTCTCGATAACCGTTACGCGCAAGTTGGTGCGCGTTACCTTCCCCATCGTATCGTTCACGCTAATGATATCATCAATGTAAAATGGTCGTCTGAACGCCAGGATGATCCCGGAAACGAAATTGGCCGCGATGTCTTGAAAAGCAAATCCCAGCGCCAAACCAACAACACCAATACCGGCCAGCAAAGACGTAACGGCTTTATCAAGGCCGAGAACCCCCAAAATAATGAACAAGCCTATTCCGAAAATCACAGAATAGACAAAAGTCGCAAATAGATTTTGTAGTGCCTGATTGCTGGAAGTTCTGGCAAATATTTTCCCGAAAATATTTCTTCCGATTTTTGCCAGGAAAAGAAAGAGCAATAATAACAAGGCTGCCACTGCCATGTTGGGCAACATACTGATAAACGTTTCTAACCAGCCCTCCAACTTTTCTATAACCGTTCGAACAGGCTTCTCTACCTTTGCAATTTTATCAGTTTGTAAAATTAAGGATTCCAAATTTTAGCAGTTTGTTTATACCGATTTGATCAAATCGTTTCAAAAAAAACCGCAATATTTATTCCATAGAAAAAACGTTTGTTCAACGCGTGTTTGAACTCAAAAAATTATGCATGTGTGGACTTTTGTTCACACTCTGAAGATTTAATGCACGTGAGGTTTTAAATTATTCATCAAACCCCTCATCTTTCGGTTCCCACAATTCAATTTTGTTTCCTTCCGGATCCATAATCCAACCAAATTTACCATACGGATATTCTTCCATCTCCCCTACGATTTCAACACCTTCTTCTTTCAATACTTTCAACAATTCCACTAAGTTTTCTACGCGGTAGTTAAACATAAATTCCTTTTCGCTTGGCGCGAAATAAGTCGTGTCATCTTTGAACGGGCTCCATGCCGTCAACGCATGTGTTTTCGCATCAGGATTCTCTGGATCAATCCAACGAAATGAACCACCGTACTGATCGGAAGGGATTCCGAGATGTTTGTCATACCAAGCTTTGATTTTTTGTTGGTCTTTCGTTTTAAAAAAGACTCCGCCTAATCCTGTTACTCGTTTCATTGTTTCGTTGATTTAGTATGTGAATAGGTAATAACAAAATGGTACAAAAAAATTATCCCAAAGAATCCTCTCCGCCAGTTGGCAGATACGAGTGACGACTATGCCGGCAAAACATCTTTTCTTTTCAACAAAGCCGCACTCACCAACGAAAGCAGCAATCCAATCGGAAATATTTCACTGAAGGTAATTAACACACGGAAATAAAATTTGCCATACATCTCCTGCGCTTCAGTAGTCTCTTCTAATTTCTTAGCAAGTTCTTCTTCGGTAGCACCCGCAGCTTTTGCAGCTGCCATCGTCTTACTGGCATATTGCGCTGCAAAATCACTCATAAAAAAATGCATATAGATTTCCCACCAAATCACATACATGACGGAGGCCACTAACGCAATCAATATTCCTACTTTAAATCCCTGACCGAAAGTGATCGCTCCCTGCAATTGATTGTCGCGGTAGGACTTCACGCCAAAAAAGATTACCGACAACGCGATAATCATGGTGATGTAGCCCAGCCATTGGCTGTTGTCCATGTCGAGGGTGCCATCCATAACAAAGGGCATCGTCACCATCATGGAAGCAATAATGATTGCCCCGCCAATACAACCATAGATTAAAATGATTTTCTTCATAATCGTTTTAGTTTTGTTTCGAATGCGAAGTAGCCGAAA
>JBGTGG010000272.1:0-2615 GCA_041746855.1 Cyclobacteriaceae bacterium
TTGTGGATGCGGGTGGACATCAAAAAAGCCAAGACCATTTCCTTTGGAACAATCTTCACCATTTCATTACTGCTCTCCATTAATAATGTATTCCTCGAACCGAATACAGGAATTGAAGGAACCATCGGACTTATTCTTTTACCGGTAATTATTCCGCTGGGTATTGGTGTTATTGTCGGCTCACCGTTGGGTGTTTTACTTGGTGAAAAGCTTTCTTCGCGAAGCATTACTATTATTTTTCTGGTGATGACCACGGTGGTTATCCTGGAAAAATTATTGAATATCTTCATTCTAAGGCACTAACGAAAGAAACCGCAAAATCTAAATATCAAAAACCAACAGATTGACAAAATCGTTATCTTTGATAATCTCTTTTAAAGGCATGGATTTACAGGCAGAGAAATTACAATTGATCAAGTGGCTAGCAGGCGTTACCGATACCGCTATCATTAAAGAAATAAAATCATTGAAGAATACTTCAAGCAAAAACCTGTTTAGTCAATATACAAAGCAAGATCTAATTGATCGTGCAAAATCTTCTATGGAAGATATAAAAGCAGGAAGAACAACACCGTTGAGCGAATTCAAAAAAGAAATCAAAGTCTGGAAACAATCGAAAAATATAAAGTTAAAGTAACGGAGCAGGCCAAGCTCCATTACTTTGAAGTATTGGAATTTTTTTACGCATACGCCTCGGAAGAAAGCGCATCAAAAAAAGCGGAAGGGCTTGACAAAATAGTTGACTCGCTAAAAACATTTCCTGATAGAGGAAGTATTGAAATCGCGCTTCAACATCTAAAAAAGAAACACCGTTATCTCATTTTTAATAGCACATCAAGAAACATAATAAAAATTATCTATTTCATTGACAAAAGAAAGAAAGTAGTTTTTGTAACGGACTTCTTCCCTACGCAAATGGATAGAGATAAAGTTCAAGATCGCAATAACTAGTAAATCACCCCTTAAAAAGGTACTTCTCCGAAATCTTTTAAATACTTACAACAAACGTTTGAAATGCGGTAATATTGAAGGAGTTTTGTAGTTGAATCCAAAACACACTATGTCTTTCTTATTCGATTCATTTGAAGGTTGGAAAAAGTACAGCGAAGAAAAAAAACTTTCGCTGCACGAAGTGGTCATTGAATATGAGATACAACAAAAAAACCGCGACCGCGAAACCATCAACGCAGGGTTGATGAACGCGTGGCAAGTGATGAAAGAAGCGGTACACACCGGATTGGAAGAAGACATGACCTCCCGTTCGGGCATGATCAACAATGGTGCAAAGAAAGTCTACCGTTATCCGAAAGCAGTTTTATCAAAAGAATTTCAAAATTTGATTTCGCGTGCACTTGCTGCAAAAGAAGTAAACTCATGCATGGGAAGAGTGGTGGCCGCTCCAACAGCAGGGGCCAGCGGCATTATGCCGGGTGTACTTTTTACTTTACAAGAAATCCACGATATCGAAGATGAAAAAATAATTGAAGCCATGTTGCTGGCGGCAGGCATTGCATTGATCATGGAACAAAAAGCCTCGATCTCCGGAGCAGTCGGTGGATGCCAGGCAGAAACCGGTACAGCAGCCGCCATGGGTTCCGGTGCAATAGTGTATTGCTTAGGAGGCGATACCGATATGATTTTTAATGCCGTTGCCATCACCATTCAATGCATGTTGGGGTTGGTCTGTGATCCCGTTGCCGGACTTGTTGAGGTGCCGTGTGTAGTACGAAACGCCAGTGCCGCAGCCATTGCCAATAGTTCTGCACAAATTGCATTGGCCGATGTGAGCAGTGTGATTCCTGTAGATGAAGTAGTAGAAGCCATGGGCGAAGTAGGTGCCAGCATGGAAACACGCTATAAAGAAACCGCCCTTGGTGGATTAGCCGCGACACCAACCGCTCAAAAAATTTCAAAACGTGTGTTGATCCATGATATTGAGATTTTGCCGGATGATAAAGTTGGAGAGTAGATTTATTGTTGCCAGTTACCGGATACTGGTTACCGGTAACTGGCAACAGGCAACAGCGTATAAATCGGTTTCGATTGTAACCTGACTCTGCTACAACACCACCTCCGGCAATGCCTTCGGTCCACCAAAAAAATAAATCACAACCGAAATTACCACCGCCCAAAAAGCTGCACTTAAAAACATTGAAAGAATAATTTTATCCTTGGGCGTACCAAAACTTACGGCTATCAGGGTAGCACCCGGAGGCGTAAACAACATCGGCATCAAGGCGGCTACGCCAATCACACCATACTTTCGCCAAAAGGTAATCACCTTTCTGTTTTTACTTGAGAATTTTTTCTTGTTCCTCGTAAAACGGCTTAAAATTTTTGACCGAATCCAATCGCCAAAAAAAGTCAGTAGCAAAACAGTGGTCATCGAACCCGCAACGGTTGCCAGAATGGTAGTAAATAAATTCAGGCCCGATGCATAGCCGGTAATCGGTCCAAGAAAAAACTTGAACATTGACCAAAAGTAAACCGCTGCTATTTTTAAAATCTCCAGCCACATACTTCAAACGAATTACTTCCCACCATAAGCCAAATCCCCTGCATCCCCAAGGCCGGGCACAATATAGAAATTTGAATTGAGTGTTTCATCTTCCGCA
>JBGTGG010000273.1:0-10415 GCA_041746855.1 Cyclobacteriaceae bacterium
CAGTGACTTTGGTGGTGAAGTGGAGCGCGTCTTGAACATGGCCGATGGCTGTTTGTTATTGGTGGATGCTTTTGAAGGTCCGATGCCGCAAACACGTTTCGTATTACAAAAAGCATTAGAGATCGGCTTAAAGCCGATTGTAGTTATTAATAAAGTTGATAAGAAAAACTGTACCCCTGATGAAGTACTTGAACAAGTGTTTGAGTTAATGTTTTCGTTGGATGCGACAGAAGATCAACTTGACTTCCCTACCT
Organism: Cyclobacteriaceae bacterium; assembly: GCA_041746855.1. Taxonomy (GTDB): domain Bacteria; phylum Bacteroidota; class Bacteroidia; order Cytophagales; family Cyclobacteriaceae; genus JBGTGG01. The sequence goes on from JBGTGG010000273.1 coordinate 255, forward strand.
TTTATGGTTCAGCTAAAAATGGCTGGATGAGCAAGGATTGGAAGGAGCCAGCGGAAGATATTACTGCTTTGCTCGAAGGAGTTATTGAACATATCCCACCACCTAAAGTTGATACGGGTTCAACTCAAATGATGATCACATCTCTTGAGTACTCGGCTTACATCGGTCGTGTTGCTATCGGACGCGTGCAACGCGGTACTGTAAAACCAGGCCAGAACATTGTGTTGGTGAAACGCGATGGTAAAGTCAGCAAGACCAGAATTAAAGAGGTTTATATATTTGAAGGCTTCGATAAGAAAAAAGTAGAAGAAGTAAATGCTGGTGAAATTTGTGCGTTAGTTGGGTTAGAAGGTTTTGAAATTGGCGACACCGTTGCTGATCCAGAAAAACCGGAAGCATTGAAATCAATTTCAATTGATGAGCCTACAATGAGTATGCTCTTCACGATTAACAACTCACCGTTCTATGCAAAAGAAGGAAAGTTTGTTACTTCGCGCCACATTCGCGAACGTTTGGAAAAGGAATTAGAGAAGAATCTTGCCCTTCGTATGGGTGAAACGGGTTCTGCTGATAGTTTCATTGTATTTGGCCGTGGTGTACTTCACTTGTCTGTTTTGATCGAAACGATGCGCAGAGAAGGGTACGAGCTTCAGATCGGTCAGCCTCAGGTAATTTTCCGTGAGATTGATGGTGTGAAATGTGAACCTGTTGAAGAACTTACCATCGATTTACCCGAGACAGTAGCAGGGAAGGCAATTGAAACCGTATCGATGCGTAAAGGTGAGATGGTGAACATGGAGCCAAAAGGAGATCGCATGATTTTAAAATTCCTTATTCCGTCACGCGGAATCATGGGCTTGAGAAATTATTTATTGAACGTAACAGCAGGTGAAGCCGTAGTGACGCACCGCTTTAAAGAATATCAACCCTACAAAGGAGAAATTGCAGGACGTATCAACGGTTCATTGATTGTGATGGAACAAGGTGAAGCGATTGCATACAGCTTGCACAACTTACAAGATCGCGGGAAGTTCTTCATCAATCCAGGTGAGGAAGTGTACGAAGGTCAGGTAATCGGTGAACATAGCCGAAATGGTGATCTGGTGATCAATGTTACAAAGACAAAGAAGCTTACCAACATGCGTGCTTCCGGTACCGATGAGAAAATGAAAATTGCCCCTCCATTGAAACATACATTGGAAGAAGCATTGGAATACATTCAGGGGGATGAGTATGTTGAAGTGACCCCTAAGTCTATTCGTTTGCGAAAGATCTATTTGAATGAGAATGATCGTAAACGCGATCGAAACAAACAAGGATCATAAAAACCTGATCTTATAGATATAAAAAAAGCTGACGTTTGTCAGCTTTTTTTTTGATGGCCATCATCGCCCTCCGTTCTTTTCTTTTTTAGTTTTGATCGTTATCTTCAATATGAAGATCAAAAAAATGAACCATGAAAAAGATACTTGTTCCTTGCGATTTTTCTGCCCAGGCTGTAGATGCATTTCGCTTTGCGTTGGATGTTAGTGCTCAATCAAAGGGCGAGATACACTTGGTGAATGTAATTGAAGTACCAGTGGTACACGATTCATTGTTAATGCCCATTCATACTTTTGAAGAATCACTATTTAAGGAATTGAGAGATAAAACCGAAAAGCAATTTGTTAAGCTTCGTGAAAAATATGCAAAGGAAATCAAGAAGATAAAGACCTCCGTATTATTTGGTCCACCATCATCCATGATCCTGGATTATGTTGAAGAGAAGGATATCGACATCGTGATCATGGGCACAAAAGGTGCTTCCGGTGTAAAAGAAGTGTTCATTGGTTCGAATGCAGAAAAGATCGTACGGAAAGTAGCTTGTCCGGTGCTCACCATTAAGAAATATATTAAATCACCAATCAAGAATATTGTTTTTCCAAATACCCTTCATCAGGATCAGGAAGAGTTGGTAATGCGTGTAAAAGCATTACAGAATTTTTTCAAAGCCACACTTCACATCGTGTGGATCAACACACCAAGCAATTTCACCCGTGACACCATCACACACAATCGCTTGAAGGATTTCGCAAAGCGGTTTATGTTGAAAGACTTCACACTCAATATTTTTAATGATCCGTATGAAGAAACAGGAGTGATGAATTTCACAAACATGATTGGTGCAGATATGATTGCGATAGGAACACATAGTCGCAAGGGGTTATCCCATTTGCTCAATGGAAGCGTTGCCGAAGATATCGTAAACCACGTGGATTGTCCAATCTGGACAAGCACAATGAAATTAGACAAGAAAAAGTAGTTTTTTTTTAAATTCGGTAACTGCTGCCTATGTCGGAATTAAGAATGCCTGTTGAAGAAAAGCTAACCTGTTTTCATTGTCACCAGGATTGTGACGAGGATGTGCTATGGATGGAGGATAAAGCTTTTTGTTGCTATGGCTGTAAAACCGTATTTGAAATCCTTCAGGAAAATGATCTGTGTGATTTTTATACACTTGATGAACAACCGGGCATTCAGCAGAAAAACCCCGTGGCATCTTTTGCCTATTTGGACGAACCTGAAGTTCGCGCCAAGCTTGTCCGATTCGAATCAAAAGATTTTGTCCGCGTAGAATTTTCTATTCCCACAATACATTGTGTGAGTTGTATTTGGTTGTTGGAAAACCTTCACAAAATTGATTCGGGTGTTATTCGCACCGTTGTAAACTTCAGTTCGAAAACAGCCGTCATCGATTTCAATCCAACAAAAATTTCGTTAGGGGAATTGGCAAACCTCATTTCCCGATTGGGTTATGCCCCACGCATTTCGTTGGATGAAAGTCCTGCATCGAAAAAGAAGTTTGATAATGTATTGATATTGAAGTTGGCCATCGCTGGTTTTTGTTTTGGAAACGTAATGCTTTTTAGTTTTCCGGAATACCTTGGCATTGATGCCTCTGAAAAAACATTGTTGACGCTTTTCACGTGGTTGAATTTTGGGTTAGCCATCCCCGTCACGTTTTATTGCGGTCAGGATTATTTTAGTGCAGCGTGTAAAAGTTTTAAGCAGCGACAAATCAATATTGATGTGCCATTGGCATTGGGGATTGCTGTCCTTTTTTTACGAAGTGCTTTTGATATCATTTCCAATACAGGTCCCGGGTATATTGATTCCTTGGCGGGATTGGTTTTCTTTTTATTGATCGGGCGATGGTTTCAGAGCAAGACCTACGAATCCCTTGCATTTGACCGCGATTATAAATCCTATTTTCCGCTAGCTGTTTTTAAACAGGAAGGTGAAGATTGGAAATCAGTATTGGTATCCAATCTTAAGGTGGGTGATTTTATTCGCGTGCGCAACATGGAAATTGTACCAGCAGATTGTGTATTACATGATGCAGAAGGATTCATCGATTATAGTTTTGTTACAGGTGAGTCACGCGCAGTGCACATTGAAATAGGTGAGGTTGTCTATGCCGGAGGTCGCATTATAGGAAAACCGGTTGAATTGCAAGTTCAGAAGAAAACTTCGCATAGTCATTTAACAAGCTTGTGGAGCAACGGGATTTTTGAAAAGAAGGATGAGCGTGTGTATGCGCGTATGTTGGATAAAATTGCGCATCATTTTACCTGGATCATTTTAGGAATAGCATTGATTTCAGCAATGTATTGGTTTGTTGTTGATGCTTCACAAGTCTGGCTCGTGGTGTCTGCTATATTGATTGTGGCATGTCCTTGTGCGCTGGCCATGTCGGCCCCGTTCACGTTTGGAAACATGGTACGCGTTTTCGGTCGACATGGATTGTATTTAAAAAAATCAGATGTGATTGAACGCATGGCAAAAGTCGATGCGGTTGTGTTTGACAAAACCGGAACGGTAACCCATGGTGATGCCGATGTGAAAAGGGTGGGTGAATTTTCAGCTAACGAATTAGGAATTATTAAAAAGCTATCTTCTTTCTCCACACATCCATTAAGTGCGATGATTTCAAAAAGCATTCAGCAAAAATCAGCTGTGGAAATTTTTGATTATCGGGAATTGCCGGGCAAAGGAATTGAAGGCATTGTGGATGGAAAGCGCTATCGGTTAGGTTCAGCAAGTTTCATAGGACATACTGCAAATGATTCTTCGAAGGCATCGTATGTGTATATTTCGATTGATGGGCATCCAAAAGGATATTTTCAAATTGAAACGAACATCCGCGCGGGGCTACCAACGTTAATGATCCAGTTGAAAAATAAATTTATCGCATTGCTATCAGGCGACAATGATGCTGACCGATCACGGATGGGTTTATTTTTTTCGGAGATGCATTTCAATCAGAACCCGCACGATAAGTTGAGTTATATCGAAACGTTGCAAGCGAAGGGCAACACGGTGATGATGTTGGGGGATGGCTTGAATGATTCAGGAGCATTGAAGCAAAGTGATATTGGTATTTCAGTAACGGATGACACTGGAATTTTCACACCTGCTTCAGATGGAATATTAATGGGCAACAAGGTTGCGATGCTGGACCGGTTTTTAGCGTTATCGAAATCGGCAACCCGGATTCTAAAAATAAGCTTTGTGATTTCGTTTTTGTACAATATTGTGGGGTTGAGTTTTGCAGTCACCGGAAACCTCGATCCGATTGTTGCGGCTATTTTGATGCCGGTGAGCAGTATTAGTGTAGTGGGCTTTGCAACCCTGGCGGTAAATTTTTCATCTATGAACGTATTTAAGAAAGTATGAACATTATTATTATTCTGATACTGATTAGTCTTTCTATTGCATTGGTTTTTCTAACCATTTTCATTTGGAATATGAAATCAGGACAATATGATGATACAGAAACACCATCGATCCGGATGTTGTTTGATGATAAGCCAAAAAAGAAAAAATAGCGCACCGCAGAGACACTAAGACCAAAGAAATTATTTGATGATTGGTAGAGGTGAGGATTTTTGATTGGAATGCTATTCAATCCCGGATTGAGCAACACCAGTGAGGTTAAGCTAGCTCCAGAGGAGCTGAACATTTGTAGCCACGGGTGCAACCCGTGGAAAAAAGTATTAGTTTAATCCGTGTCGCCTGCAAATGTTCAATGAAATAAATTCATTTCCTTCGACACGAGGGCACGAGATTTCATTCACGTGTTAGAGTTTTGAATTGGTTTGAGATAGAAGCAAAGCAGCGCTGATGGTGTGACTAAATAAGCTCCAGAGGAGCTGAACATTTGTAGCTGCAACCCGTGGAAAAAATATTAGTTTAATCCGTGTCGCCTACAAATGTTCGATGAAATAAATTCATTTCCCTCGACACGAGGGCACGAGATTTCATTCACGTGTTAGAGTTTTGAATTGTTTGAGATAGAAGCAAAGCAGCGCTGATGGTTGTGACTAAATAAGCTCCAGAGGAGCTGAACATTTGTAGCCACGGGTGCAACCCGTGGAAAAAAGTATTTGTTGATCCGTGTCGCCTACAAATGTTCGATGAAATAAATTCATTTCCCTCGACACGAGGGCACGAGATTTCATTCACGTATTTAGAATTATCAATGGGTTGAGATAGGAACCGAGCATCAACCCGTCTGACCGCTGATCGACCAGCGCTTCATTCATAAGGAGGAACAGCCTGCCCCGGGACTCGGGGACTGAAGAATCTTTGGAGAATTTCCCAAATCCTACAATAGCTAAAAAGTCAAAAGGAAATCATCAATAAGTAACGGGTTATGTAAAAAAAAGAGCAGCCCCATATCCGGGACTGCTCTACTAAAACTATAATTTTAGGATATTACTTTCCAGCTTCTGATTCTTTTGCAAAATCACCTGCCTTGATAATATTGAAAGAAGCAACGCTCAAATATTTTTTCATTGTAGCATTGATTTGCTCTACGGTTAGGTTTTCTACCTTCTGCTCATTCTTTTCATCCCATATCAAATCTCGCTCGGAATATAAGTAGCTGTTGAGGGTGCTTGCCAACGATGAGTCTTGCGCCCTTGAAACAGTCCGAGATTGAAGCCATCCTGTTTTTGCGGCTGCTAATTCTTCTGCTGTAAATCCTTCAGTAACAACTTTCTCGATCTCCTCTTTAAAGGCAATCTCAAGTTTTTCAACATTTTGAGGGGCATAGATAGCATATGCAAATACAGTTCCTACATTGTCCAGTGTTCCTGCATTAAACTGCAATCCCACTCCATAGCTAAGTCCGTCTTTTTGACGAATACGGGTTGCTAATCGCGAATTAAGGAATCCACCACCTAGCATATAATTACCTAATACCAAAGCGGGGTAGTCAGGATTATTGTCATTCATTTCAAAGTTATAGCCCGCAACAAAAAATGCATTTGCTTTATCCGGTGTTTCAACTGATTGGTTAATAACATCAACTTTGGCCGCGGTGCTAACCAATCTGCTAAATGGTTTTGGACTCTTCCATGTGCCCACAATTTCATTTAGTTGCTTTGTAATAGCTGTATCATCAAAGTCTCCAACCACTGCTACTGTAGCGTTGGATGCTCCATAGAAATCTTTGTAAAATTTCTTAACATCGTCAAGCTTTAACGCCTTTATAGAAGCTACGGCTTCATCAAAAGTATCGACATACCGCGGATCACTTTCAGGGTATGGACTAATATGTCGCTGAATCATTTTGAAGGCAATCGCCTGCGGTTCGCTGCGTTGAGATTCAATCCCAGAAAGTTCCTGATTTTTCAATTTCTCAAATTCATCAACAGGGAAGGTTGGTGTTTTTAAAACAGAACCTACCAGCGTGAGCACTTCCGCAAGGTTAGGTCGGGTAGTTTCGATATTTACACTAACCGAAGTTGCACCTCCAAAAATTCTGACATTTGCCTTTAGACGGTCAAATTCATCTTGAATTTCTTGCCGGCTCATTTTTTCGCTACCCTTGTTCAACATTTGTGCAGCATACTGGCCAGCTTTAGATTTTCCGGCAAGGGATTTTTCATCACCGAAGCGCATTGTTAACTGCACTTGAACTGACTCACCTCTGGTTTTTTTGCTTAGCAAGGCTAGCTTGGCACCGTTGGCCATGGTTGACCGCTTGGTGCGTGATTCGATATTTGCAGGAGTAGGATCAAACGCCTCACCGGAGGCCACTTTTTCATCTCCTTGATAATCTTTTACCAATGCGACAACATCCGGCACTGGAGGAATTTCAGATCGATCTGGGTTTTCGGTAGGAATAAAAATACCAAGTGTGCGGTTGTCTGGCTTAAGATAGTGAGCTGCAACACGCTTTACATCTTCTGGCGTAACTGCTTTTATCCGATCGCGTGTCAAGAAAAACAGGCGCCAATCCCCCATGCCGATGTATTCAGATAACTGTAGACCGATTCTTTCAGAAGAATTAAATGATAATTCAATTTGTTTAATAAGCTCATTTTTTGCGCGTTCTATTTCTTCTTCAGTATACGTATCTGAAGCAGCTTTATCCAAGGTGGCAAGCATCGTTTTCTTTACATCCTCAACGGATTGCTCTTTTAGTAATTGGGCCATTACGAAAAGTAATCCCGGATCATGCCATTGAAAATCAAAAGCAAAAGCTTGACTCGCTTTCTTTGTATCGATAAGGGCCTTATAGATTTTCCCAGAGGGAGCGGATCCTAAGATTTGTGATAGCACACTAACGGGAGCATAGTCTTCGTGTGATCCTGCTGGGATGTGATATGCAGCTGCGACAATTTGAATATCCCCGGTTCTTTTTAAGGTAACCATCCTTTCTCCATCCTGCACAGCATCAAGAGTATAGTATGGAGTAAGCACGCGTGTTGGTTTTGGTATTGGTCCAAAATATTTATTCACTAGTGCCAGGGTTTTTTCTTCATCGATTTTACCAGCGACTACCAATACGGCATTGTCAGGTTGGTAGTATTTTTTGTAGAAGGCTTGCAATTTATCTATAGGAACATTCTCTACATCTGCCCTGGCTCCAATGGTTGATTTTCCATAGTTGTGCCATTCATATGCCGTACCCATCATCCGTTTCAATAGTACACTGAAGGGAGAGTTTTCACCTGATTCCATTTCATTCCGGACTACAGTCATTTCACTATCCAGGTCTTTCTTCGCGATATATGAATTGACCATTCGATCCGATTCTAAATCCAATGCCCAGAGTAAATTTTCTTCAGTAGCGTTGAAGGTCTCGTAATAGTTTGTACGATCAACCCAGGTTGTTCCATTCGGACGTGCACCATGAGATGTTAATTCCGAAGGAATATCCGGATGATTAGGTGTTCCTTTAAATACCAAATGCTCTAACAGGTGTGCCATCCCGGTTTCACCATTGTTCTCATCTTTCGATCCTACTAAGTAGGTAATGTTTACCGTGATGGTTTGTTTGGTTTGGTCTGGAAAAAGAAGGACCCGAAGTCCATTTGCAAGCTGGTATTCTGTGATCCCTTCAACAGACGTTACCTTAACTGGGTCTGGAAGCGTTGGAGTAGGAGCCGGAGCCGGAGCTGGTGCTGCTGCCTCAACTTTGGCAGGTTCAATTTTTTTTGATTTTTTATCTTTCTTCTGAGCAAAGGATGGAAATGCCATCAGTATAACCACTAGAAAAATGAGGAGTTTTTGATGTTTCATGGATTTTTTTTTTGAATGAATAATAGTAATCACAACACCCAGTTTGTAATTGTGGGTACTGCTAAATTAATAATTTTAGTATTATTTGGGGCAAGCCTTCCTAAATTTTATAATTAGGGATGCGCTACCGCTGTTATTTTGATTGCAAAAACAGGGACTGCTAATTATTGTTACCAACATTTTGTTAGTGAATCAGTTTTGACAAATCCCATAGACTCTTCGCTACCGCTCTGAGTGACGAACGATATACGTCATTCAGAAGGAAGCATAGCCTGCCCCGGGAATCGGGGACTGAAGAATCTTTGGGAGAATTTCCCAAATCTTACAGCCAAACCTGCAACATGTAACTAGGAACCTTTAACGAAACCAGTTTACGTTCTTTGCGAAAAAACTTTGCGACTTAGCGCCTCTGCGGTTAGTAACTTACATATTCCTCCGATACTGCCCACCCACTTCAAACAATGCCTTCGTAATCTGTCCAAGCGAACAAACCTTGGTAGCTTCCATCAACTCTTCAAAAATATTTTTGTTATGGATGGCCGCTTGTTGTATTTTTTCAATCGAAGCCGAAATTTTCTCTTCCTGGAACGTATTCAAATTCCGAAGCATCGTAATCTGATATTCCTTTTCTTCTGAGGTAGCGCGAATCACTTCGCGTGGAATTACAGTGGGCGACCCTTTCGAACTCAAAAACGTATTCACACCAATGATCGGAAATTCACCCGTATGCTTCAACGTTTCGTAATACAAACTCTCTTCCTGGATTTTTCCACGTTGGTACATCGTCTCCATGGCACCCAACACACCACCGCGTTCGGTAATGCGATCAAATTCCAACAACACGGCTTCTTCAACCAGGTCGGTAAGTTCTTCAATAATAAAAGATCCCTGAATGGGGTTTTCGTTTTTCGACAAGCCCAGCTCTTTATTAATGATCAACTGAATCGCCATGGCCCTGCGAACCGATTCTTCCGTTGGCGTGGTGATCGCCTCATCATACGCATTGGTGTGCAACGAATTACAGTTGTCATAAATCGCATACAATGCCTGCAACGTAGTGCGGATGTCATTGAAGTCGATCTCCTGTGCATGCAACGAGCGACCGGATGTTTGAATGTGGTACTTCAACATCTGCGAACGCGCATCGGCTCCGTATTTATTTTTCATTGCCTTCGCCCACAGTCTGCGTGCCACGCGACCGATCACCGAATACTCCGGATCAATGCCGTTCGAAAAGAAGAACGACAAGTTGGGCGCAAACTTATTGATGTCCATACCACGACTCAAATAGTATTCCACGTACGTGAAACCATTCGACAACGTAAAGGCCAATTGTGTTAATGGATTCGCACCGGCCTCTGCAATGTGATAACCGGAAATCGAAACGGAATAAAAATTCCGGACATTCTTTTCAATAAAGTATTGCTGGACATCACCCATCAAGCGAAGCGCAAACTCGGTTGAGAAAATACAGGTGTTTTGTGCCTGATCTTCTTTTAAAATATCCGCTTGCACCGTACCACGCACTTGCGATAACGTTTCGGCTTTTATTTTTTCATAGACTTCTTTTGGCAACACCTGATCTCC
>JBGTGG010000274.1:0-4697 GCA_041746855.1 Cyclobacteriaceae bacterium
AACCTTAATGGCATGAATGGAAATTTTTTTGTCACCGTTATTATCGACTAATATTGCTTCCGAAGGAGCGAGTTTCAATAATTCCTTTAATGCCCCGCTCGTGTTGCTATGGGCTTTCGCTTCCAACAATTGACCGAGCAACACCAAGGTTAGGATAACAGCAGTGGCTTCGAAGTACAAATGCATCGAACCGGAATGTGTTTTAAAGTCGTGCGGAAAAATATCAGGAAACAACAACCCGACTATGCTAAAAACAAAAGCGACTCCGGCACCAATTCCGATTAAGGTAAACATATTCAGGTTCCAGGTAATAATGGATTTCCACGCCCTTTCAAAAAACATCCAACAAGCATAGAAGACCACGGGAATCGTAAGAATAAATTGTACCCAGTTCCACGTGTTGATTTCCATCACACGATACAGCGGATTATTGGGAAGCATATCGCTCATGGAAATAATAAACACGGGTATTGTAAAGAGTGCCGCGATCTTAAATTTGAAAAGAAGTTTTCGATACGTTTTATCTTCCTCGGATGCGGCAGGAGTTTTAGGAACCAAATCCATTCCGCAAACAGGACAAGCTCCTGGTTCATTTTTGCTGACTTCCGGATGCATCGGACACGTGTATTCCTGGGTGATCTTTAATGATGGTTGCTCCACTAAATCCATACCACACACCGGACAACTTCCATGCTTGTCATACGTTTTTTCTCCCTCGCAATGCATGGGACAATAAAAAATGCCTGAACCATTTTCCTTTTTCATTTTCTTGATGGATGGCAACGGTGGTACATGTTTAGAATTGCTTCCATGGTTCATTCCATTATCATCCTGATGGATGGTATAATGCAGACCAGCATGGGTAAGTGCATTTTGTAATTTTTCAACTGAAACATGAGCCGACATTTCAATTTGAACACTTGATTGACTGAGGTCAACGAGGGCATTTTTAACTTCTGGGATTCCGGAGAGCGCGGCCTCAACGCTAGTTTTACATTCTGTGCAGGACATGCCGGAAACTTTATATGTATGGGTCATGATTTAATTAGATGTTTGATACTAGATGTTAGACAAGGTTAAAATTCATTCAGCATAAACTTAGCTGTTCTTACAATTTTTAATGAATCATCCGTCCAGGCGAAAACCAAATGGTCTCCTGATTTTTCCATTTGTGGAAAACCGCTGGAGCGCGATTCACTACTGGTTGCAACAGTAATGGCGTTTCCTTTTGTTCCGTCAATATGTATTTTGTTTATTTTTATCGCAGTACCTTCCATCCAACTAACGATTGCATTTTCAGTGTCAAGCATCACCACATCAACACGGCCTATCGGACTGCCTTCATCGATTTGAATAGGATCATCAAAAGTTTCTCCACCATCTTTGGAGAAAGCAACTTTAACCTGGGCTTTGCCTTCGGGTGCAGCAAACCATGCCACTGCCAATGTATTCCCGATGGCGACAACGCGCGGACCATTTACCGGACACCCTGCTATTTTCCAATCATCTTTGAAGATAGCTTTTGGTGCTGTCCATTCACCATTTACAAAGCGGACAATTGACATATCCCTGATTTCATCATCGCTCCGGTCGCGATAAATAACAATGGGGCCATTGCTGGTAATTGCTGCAGTAGTTTGGCAACAATCACACGTTTTATTATCAAGTTCCCACTCACTGATTTTGTTTCCGTTATAATCCAACACCGCTGCACGAATACTCATCGCGCCATGATGCCCTTCATGATGCTGCATGTTTTCCATTCCTTCCATCACGGTGTTTCTTCCATCCAACCACGTAGCAAAAATATTTTCATTGTAAGGTAAGTGCGTTACGAATCCATGTTCTGCTTGCTTGCCATCTGTATTTAATAAAGAAGGATTCGTCCAATTACTTCCATCATTGGAAACGAAAAGATTAACATCATACGTGTAGGTTCCAGTTGCACTTTTGCTGAGGACGTGCCCAATAAAATTTCCATTACCATCGGTAGAGAGCATCGGATAATCAGCCCAATTGACAAACCAGGATTTTCCATTTGCTATTTCGATAGGTGCGCTCCACCCGTCTCCTTCCAATTTTGAATATTTAAAAATATGCGTGGTGTCCCTTTTCTCAATCCAGGAGAGATACACCGTTCCATTTTTATCCGTAAATAGACTCGGCTCTGCACTTGGGGAATGGGCAGGTGTTTCGATTTCAGAAATTGTTGGTACAGATTCTTGAGGGGTCGAGCAGGCGAGGAGAATGATTAGCGGGAGAAGGGTGGGACGCATTTTTTGTTGTTGATTTTAGGTGGTTAGTTGTTATTAATTTGATACTGGATACTAGTGATTCGAACTCAGCATCCAGTATCCAGCATCTAGTATCCAGTATCTAGTATCCATTTAAAATTTGTGCAATGTTCTCCGGAGTTGACCAATCACGCATCCCCATTTCCGAAAAAATCAATTCTCCTTCCGGATTAAAAATAAGCGTTGCGGGCAACGCATAAAAATTCAAGACCTCCAGATTTTTTACTTGCACATATTCAAAAGGAAAATTCCTTCTATTTTTAAATGCAATAATTTCTTCTGTAGTTTCATTTGATGGGAAGAGAAATACAACTTCACCATTTTCGAATTGCTGCATTGCTTTTTCAATCGAAGGCATTTCTTGAAGACAGGGTTTACACCAGGTAGCCCAGAAATTTATAAAAATTGTTTTGCCCTTGAATTGTTTGAGGTCAACCGCTTTTCCGTCCAGGTTTTCCAATTGAATATCTTCTAACTTCAGTTTTTCAACTGTAGTGATGTCTTCTGATTTCTGCGGAGTACAGGCCAGCAAGAGTAGAAGAAGAAATAGGTGATATTTCATTTTGATAGTTTTTTGGATACTTGATTCTAGATACTGGATACTAGCGACAAGGATCCAGTATCCAGCATCCAGCATCTAGTATCCAGTTTACTCTTCGATTTCTGTTTCAACTTTCTCCAATGCCATTTTACACTTGGAACATTTGTCACCCTCTTTTCCTTTTTCTTCCGGGTGCATCGGACAAGCATAGGCCATTTCCTCACCATCTTTAGTGTGTTCCGTCTTATCCATTTCGTCAACACTATCGCTTGCCTCGTGATCATGTGCCGCACCTTCCTCATGTGCTTCCTCATGTGTTTTGGATCCGCAGCTGGTAAGTGTGTAAGAACCGGCAAATGCAAGTGCTGCTACTAATACGAAATTATAAACTATTTTTCTCATTGTTAAATTGGTTTAGTGTATACTTATTTATTTAAATTATTTGATTCGATTTCGTTTGTTACTTCGCCACAGTTTAGCATAGAAGCGCCAAAGTACGGGTTTCTAATTTCGTCTGAAAGGCTGAGCCAACTGGCGCCTTTGTTGTTATCGGCCATCGGACAAAATTGTACATAAAGTGTTTCCGGGTATTCAGCATTGTTTGCCAGTTCGATTAGTGCCACTGAGATCATCTGAAAGGATTTTCGAGCTATTTCTATTTTTTTTGCGGATTGAATTAGGTTCACTTCTTTTTTCAGAATCTCTATTGCCGAAACGTTGGAGGCCATAGTATACGCGACTTTTTTTGCAGTAACCAGATCATCGGCAACCAATGCATCCTTTAATTTTAAGTAGTCGGAAAGAATGGCCTGGTATGCTTCGTTGGTTAATGGAGGAAATGTTTCGTTCAGATTCGATTCCATTTTGCGATCAACACCCATCATACTTGGCTTTCCTGCAAGTTGGGCCGTAGCGTCTACGGTAAACGCACCATTCATCACTATTTCTTCACCTGGTTCAAGTCCGCTTTTTATTTGATAGGAATAGCCCTGTTTCTCGCCTAATGTTACTTCACGTAATGCGAATGCAGGACTTTCTTCTTTACTTTTAACGTATACGATGGATCGCTCTCCCGTCCAAAGTACGGCTGTTTGCGGTATGGTAATCAGGTCTTGTTGAACACTTTTTGATTGCAGAATTCCAGTTACAAACATATCCGGCTTTAATGTTCCATCCGTATTATTATACACAACACGAACGGTAGAGGTTCGTGATTGGGGATCCATTACCGGGTCGATAAAACTGATTTTTCCACTGAATGTTTTTCCAGGGACTGCATGAGATGTAAATTCAATGGCCGCACCTACCCGTAAGAATGGAAGTTGACTTTCATATGCATCGAATTGAATCCATACGGAAGAGAGGTTGATGATTTCGAAGAGTGTCATTCCTGCCTGAACATAATCTCCTTCCGCCACATTCCTTTTTGAAACGACTCCATTGGTGTTTGCATAGATATTAAATTCTGTTTGTATTTCACCTGAAGTAAGGATACGGTTAATTTGATCTTTGTTGATTTTCCAGTATCCCAGTTTTTCTTTTGCAGCCTCTAAAAGTTGTGGATATGTAGCCTCCATTTTTTTAGCCTCTAGTAATTCCTTCTGTGCAGTTACTAAATCCGGAGAGAATACCTTTGCAATCAGTTGGCCCCGCTTCACTGTTTCGCCTGTAGTGTTGATAAATAGTTTTTCAATTCTTCCTGGAATATGAGCGGCCTGGGTCCTGATCATACTTTCATTCGGTTTCACTTTTCCAAAGAGTCGCAAGGATGTGTTCCCGGCAGTATTTCCAACAATAATCGTTTGAATGGAAGCGAGCTTCATTGCTTCTGCTGTCATGGAAATAGCAGACGGATCAAGCGT
>JBGTGG010000275.1:0-11572 GCA_041746855.1 Cyclobacteriaceae bacterium
AAATGCTTTAACAGCAATAGGTTCTTTTAAATCGGTAAGGAAGCCAAAACACATATCGATGATTTGACCATGAAAGCGCTTCGGAATAGTGATGAATTGAAGCAATCGCACCGTATTTCGTTTTACTGCTTCATGGTTGCCGGGCTTTTTTACAAACTTGAGGAGCGTTGACAAGTGTCCTTCAATGAGTTCAGGATGCGCGACCACACAACAGCTTAATGGCCAGGCTGCGCGTTGTGTAATCCGATAGGGACCCGCCAGGTACACGGATACTAATGTTGAAAACCGCTGCGGATCATCACTCACATACGCAACAACCTGATCGGTAATATACTTCGAATGGTCTTTTGAAAGGAGGGTCTTAATATTCATTTAAAGTAATAGTTGAAGTACTGGCGATATTTCCTACCAATAAACGACTGAAAGCGTGTACTTTCAAGTACTTTGGGTACTTTCCTGCTCTAATCGAAAATGCTATGGAAGTCCTCTTTACAATTGTCTCCGTTTTATTGATCGAAGTAGGTATCTGCATCTTTTGTTTTTTTAAAAAGAATGAGCCTGCTACCGCGTAGGAAAAATTAAAATTCAAAAGCACTACTACGCGAAGGCAATCCTGCTTTTCAGTACATTTGCGGCCTAAACGCAAAATACGTGAATTATCTATCGGCTGAGGGGATCGGCAAATCATTCCACGACAAGTGGTTATTCAAAGACATTACATTCGGGATTGGGCAAGGTGAAAAAATTGCCCTCGTGGGAAACAATGGTGTTGGCAAAACAACCTTTCTAAAAATATTAACCGGTCAATTGGCTCCCGATGCCGGAAATTTGAGCGTCCGGGAAGGTATCCGGATCGGCTACCTTAAGCAGCAAGTCAACGTTTCACCGGATGCCCTGGTTGAGGACGTCCTGTTCAACACCGATAATAAGATTGCCAACGTGGTAAAGGAATATGAGCATTGCCTCACCCATCCGGATGTTTCTCCTGAAAAGATGCAGGAAGTACTGATCCAAATGGAAGAACTCAATGCGTGGGACTACGATTCCAAAGTGAAGGAAGTAATCGGCAAACTGGGCGTTCCTGATTTAGAGAAAAAATTCAACGAGCTTTCCGGTGGTCAAAAGAAACGGATATTCCTTGCCCAACTTCTTTTGCAAGAACCGGATCTGATCATTCTCGATGAGCCTACCAACCATCTTGATCTGACCGCTATCGAATGGTTGGAAAATTATTTGGCGGGTCAAATGATTACGCTCATCATGGTGACCCACGATCGCTATTTCCTCGATAATGTCGCCACCGAAATTATGGAAATTGACCGTTCGGAATTGTTCCGGTACAAAGGAAACTATGCATATTTCCTTGAGAAGAAATCGATGCGCGAAGACATCTTAAAAGCCGAAGTAAGCAAAGCACGCAACTTGTTGAAAAAGGAATTGGACTGGATGCGCAGGCAACCTAGGGCGCGCGGCACGAAAGCCAAGTACCGCATTGAAGCATATCATGAACTTAAAGAAGTTGCATCGCAGGATTTAAAAAAGGAAAAGCTTGAATTGGATATCAAGACTGCGCGACAAGGCGGAAAAATCCTCGAAGTAAAATCTATTGCTAAGTCGTATGGTACGAATACATTGGTAAAGGATTTCTCCTATGTTTTCAAAAAGGGAGACAGGATAGGAGTGGTGGGAAAAAATGGAATTGGTAAATCTACATTTTTGGATATGCTTTCCGGCAAGATTAAACCGGACAGTGGCGAAGCGATACCGGGAGTCACTACCAAGTATGGATATTTCACACAGGAAAGTATTGATCTGAACCCGGAGAATCGGGTGATCGAAGAAGTAAAAGATATTGCCGAGTACATCACGCTGGCAGATGGCACCCAACTTTCTGCTTCACGGTTCCTGGAGTCATTCTTGTTTGCGCCCGAACAGCAATACAATTATATATCGAAGTTGAGTGGGGGAGAACGTAAACGCCTTCAGTTGATGAAGTTGTTGATCACGAATCCAAACTTCTTGATCCTTGATGAGCCGACCAATGATTTTGATATTGATACGTTGAACGTGCTCGAAGATTTCCTTATCAAGTTTTCAGGTTGCTTGCTGTTGGTTTCCCATGATCGCTATTTTATGGATCACTTAGTCGATCAGCTATTCGTTTTCGAAGGAGAAGGAAACATCCGAATCTTTAACGGCAATTATTCAGACTATCGCGAGTGGGTTGCTGAACAGGAAGCCAATCCCAAAAAGGCAGAACCAAAAATAGCTGTCGCAGAAGCGAAGCCGGTAACGGAAGCAAAGAAAAAATTATCCTATAACGAGAAAAGGGAGTTGGAAAACCTTCCTGCCGAAATCAAAAAACTTGAAGATGAAAAAACAGTGCTGACGGAAAAGCTTACTTCGTCTGCAACGAATGATCATCAACAGCTTCAGGAATGGTCAGCGAAAATCCAGGAAGTGGTGGATGCTATTGAGCAGAAAACAATGCGGTGGTTGGAGTTGTCTGAGATGGAATAAGGTGAGTATGCTGATTATTTTATCACCAGCGGTAATTTAACGATAAAAGTAGAGCCTTTACCCAGCTCGCTTTTTATCGTCACTTTTCCTTTCAACCGATCAACAGAACGTTTGAGAATGTACAAGCCCAATCCGGAGCCACCGCCTGATTTGCTGGCGCGGAAAAACATATCGAATATTTTTGATTGAAGATCATCCGGAATCCCTTGCCCATTGTCGCTGATTTCAATGATCACGATATCCAGTTCCTTTTTGATATTGATTTCTACAAATGGCTCACTTCTGCCGCAATACTTAATTGCATTTTCGATGAGATTTTGAATGATAGCATTGACAAATACCCAGCTTGATTCGTACTGTATATGCTGCTGGATATTTTTCTTGAACGTGATTGTATTGAAATTGGCATGTCCACGAAATGACTGAATACACTCGTGGACCATTTTTTCAAAATCAATGGGTTCATTCTTTACTTCGCTATGACTTAGTTTGGTCAAGCTGATAAGCGCATTAATAATCCCATTAAGTCTTTCGGCTTGTTGTTTTTGCCGGTCAAGATATTCCAGTGCAACCGGGTCATTTACTTCCTTGTTGGCAAGAAAGGACATCGCCAGCAGCGATGAAATGGGTCCCCGTAAATCATGTGAAACGCGGTAGAAAAAATCATCAAGCTCTGCATTCTTCCGTTCTATTACTTCTGTTTGCAAACGGTTTGTTTCCAGTGTGGCCGATAGTTCTTCATTCGCACGCGACAATTGTTCTGTGCGGTCCTTTACTTTGATCTCCAGCAATTCAGTTGTTTCTTGTTGCAGCTTCAGTGCAAGAAGCTGCACTTCTTCTTTTTCTTCCTTGTACTTACGATAGCGGGCTCCCAATGCCAATGCAATTATGGTGGTCTCTGCCGCTGCCCCGATTTCCACAAAATGGGTAGTCCAAAAATTGAACTCAAAAAAACCGCTGTTCCGCAAGGTTAAAAGAAGTCCGCCTGTTAAATACATTCCCCAGGCAGCGATATAAAAATTAGCGGTTTTGTTTCCATTGATGCGGCACACAATTCCGCTTAGTAAGTAAACCACCAAAGCCACGGAAAGTAAATTATTGCCAGCAGAAAGAAATACACCCGTTAACATTAAAACAATGACAATGCCTGCCATTGGAATTAATGATAACAAAGTATAGTAGATGATGCGCGAGTATTTTTTTGTTTCTAAAAATCGAAGCGTGAAAAAAGAAAGTATAGCAACCTGTACAGGTAACGATATTCTTCCCGCATAAAAATTAACCCACGGATGGTTCGGCCAGATAAATTTACCACCGTATCCAGTCGCGGCTGCGAAGATCGCAATGGTGCAAATAATCGTACAGGCGTATAAAAAATAATCAAGATGGCGAAGTGTGAAGTAAAGGAAAAGGTTATAAAGCAACATGACCAACAGAACGCCAAAAAACAATCCATAGCCAAAATCTTCTAAACGCAGCCGTTCAATGAAATGCTCCTTTTCAATCACAAAGACAGGAAAAGTTTTGGGACTAAAGCCTGTAATTTTTATAATCACAGTTGTCGCTTCTGTTTCGGAAAAAAGCAATTCAAACGCATACCCGGTATGCGGAAAACCCCGTGTATGATGGGGCTTATAATAGCCCGTTTCAAAGTGTTGAAATAAGCTGTCATGCATTTGATAGAAATCCACTCCCTCTAAGAAGGGCGCAGGTATTTCCAAAAGCCATTGTGCTTGAGAAGTTTTCTGAATGCTTAATTTAAGCCATATGGGTGGCCGCATGTAGCCAAAGGTCAACCCATCCTTTATATTGGGTTTAAAGTTGGATTGAAACTCGGGGCTACTGATTTCTTCAAAAGAATAGGCGTAACCGGAATCAATAAAAATTTCTACATAGCTATCCAGCCGATGGGTATTGTTGTGCGGATCCAATTCATAAATATGTTGACTGTAGCCGCAGGAATTACCAAGAATAAATACGAAAAAACTGAGCAAAAAAATACGCTGCCACAGGGTGGGGGATATGATGTTCGGTTTTAGGTTAGGCATACAAATAGCAGCGACCAAAGTAATTAAAATTTTGATATTTAGGGCGGTTGGAAAATTACTATTTAATTAAATATTGACCTGCGAGATATTGTATGGAATTACCGATATTTATTCGGTGATATTTTTTCTAAAACTTAAACATTGGCAGCTATTTCTAATCACCTGGGGATTGCCCCTTCTGGCACTTTTTTTATTCTTCAATAACCATTTTGCGGTTAAGAATATTTTTCCCTTCATGATGTTGATTTTTACAACTTCCCTTTTTGGATGGATATGGAGTATAGGAGGAAAGCTGAGTGAAAAATTACCGGAGACGGTGCCCCTCAATACAAGCCGGTTCAAAATCATTTTCGCCATACCGTTTATCTATTTACTTACTCTGGATATCTGGATGGGCTTTCTTTTTTCGCTTGGCCCGATTGACACCAATTTTGATTGGTGGGTCATTATTCTCTTTGCGGTATTGCATTTCATTGCGATTGCCTGTACGATCTATGGGATTCGATTTGCAGCGAAAACACTAAAGTCTATAGAGTTACAGCGCACGGCCCACTTTGAAGATTATGCTATTGATTTCCTTCTGATTTGGGTTTCCATTATCGGCTACTGGTTTATCCAACCCCGGATCAATAAACTGTTAAACGTTACCGGCACGGGATTAAACCCGGAGATAATTGCAAATACTACCACTGAAAGCAACCATTAACGTTCTGTAAAAAATTTAGCACCCTTCGTATTTCAATCTCGTTACAACCGGGAAAATGCCAACCTATGTTTTCCAACTTTATCAAGATTGCCCTTCGCAACATCACCAAACATAAAACCTATTCCATCATCAATTTTGTAGGGCTCACCTGTGGACTTACGCTTTCACTTTTGATCATGGCGTACGTTCGGGAAGAATTCAGTTACGATACTTTTCATGAAAAAGCAGACCGGATCTATCGAATTAAATATACCGTTCTGAATGGACTGGAACTCGCATCATGTCCTGCCGCCATGGCACCCCACATGTTGGACTATTTTCCGGAAATGGAAGCGGTAGCCCGCGTCTATGGGAGAAATGCAACGGTTTCTGTTCCTTCAAAAAATGATGTAGTCTTTGAAGAGTCCGGTGTTTACTTTGTGGATTCTACCTTGCTCAACATTTTCACGCTGGAATTTGTCAGTGGAAATCCCCACCGGGCTTTGGCTGATCCCTATACCTTGCTCATCAATGAAGCGATGGCTACAAAATATTTTGGTAATGAAAATCCGATAGGAGAGACCCTTCTATTCTCCGGAAAAAATTCATTCAAGATTGTTGGCGTATTCAAAGACAAACCGAATGCCCACATCCGCTTCAACATGATTGCACCTTTTGAGAACATGTACGACATGGAAGATGATGTAACGTCCGAACGGCTGAGAAATAACCTGAGACAAAATTTTGTGATCAGCCATTCGTATACCTACATGTTACTAAAACCCGGAGCAAAGGCTGCTGATGTGGATGCGAAGATGGGGGATTTTCTAAAAGAGCATGCAGCACCGCAAAATTTAATCGGACAGGTATTTACCCTCTACCCATTGCTCGACATTCATCTTCAATCGGAAATGCAAGCCGAGCCCGGATCACCCAACTCCATGACGACCGTTTATATTTTTATTGGCATCGGAATTTTAACATTGATGATCGCCTGTATCAATTACATTAATTTGGTGACGGCTCAATCCGTTAGCCGCATAAAAGAAATTGGTATCCGAAAAATCATGGGTTCTACGGGAAGGCAACTTGTATTTCAATTTTTATCAGAGAGTTTTCTGTTCTGCCTGATTGCTATTTTACTCTCCTTTATTTTATTGTATTACGCACTTCCTTTTTTAAATGACCTGACCAGTAATGAAATTGATTATTGGAGCATAGTGGATGTAAACACTGTCTACATTTCCATCGTGCTATTGTTGGGTGTAACGATTTTTGCAGGCAGTTACCCCGCCTGGTTCATTGCCAATTTTCAAACAGTCAATTCACTGAAAGGATCAGGCTTTACATCCCAGGATGGTAGTTCGATGTTGCGCAGAGGACTTGTTGTTTTTCAACTTGTGATCACCAGCTTATTGTTGTCGGGATCGATGATGATTTTTAAACAACTTCATTTTTTGAGCAACCAGCCACTGGGCTTTAATAAGGATATGATCATCACCGTGCCGCTGCAAAGCCAAAACCTGAATGGGATTTTTCGGATTGCAGACTCCACCTACACCTTGCGCATCAACACGTTTCGGGATATGCTAAAAGTCAATCCTGCTGTGTACAACACATCGTTAAGTTCGGCAATTCCGGGAATGGGCGGGGTTTACAGGGGCATTATCCCGGAAGGATTTTCCCAAGAAGACAATATGTTTGCCGCCAACATCGCAGTCGATTATGAATTTTTCGATACGTATGGTATTCAATTAGCTGCCGGTCGTTTCTTCGATCGGGACTATGGAACCGATGCAGCGTCAGCGTTTATCATCAACGCAACAGCGGTGAAAGATTATAATTTTGAATCTTCTGAAAATGCGATTGGAAAAGAAATCAACCGTGAAGGAAAAATCGGTAACGTAATTGGTGTCATCAAAGACATTAATTTTGCCTCTTTAACCATTCCGATTTCGCCCCTTATTCTTGAAATGCGCGAAGGACAATACAATTCTCTTACCATAAAAATGAACAGTGCCGACACCCAGTCGACCATTAAACAACTTGAGGTAAAATGGAACGAGCTCTTTCCCGACAAGGCCTTTGAGTTTAATTTTTTGGATGAACAACTTGCCCGTCAATATGCAAACTATCAAACCTTCGGAAAGATTATCCGGTGGTTTACGTTCATGGCGATCTTAATTTCCGGACTGGGGGTTTATGGGTTAATCCTGTTCGTATCGAAAAGAAGGGTTAAAGAAATCGGCATTCGAAAAGTGTTGGGCGCCAGCATCCCAGGTTTGTTGCTGTTGCTTTGCAAAGAGTTCCTGGTGTTGATTGTTATCGCGTTCGTATTGGCCATTCCGTTTTCCTATTACCTCATTCAGAATTGGTTGGAGAACTTTACGTACCACACCGATATTGATTTTTTAACCTACTTCCTGAGTTTCATAC
Source organism: Cyclobacteriaceae bacterium (assembly GCA_041746855.1). Lineage (GTDB taxonomy): Bacteria > Bacteroidota > Bacteroidia > Cytophagales > Cyclobacteriaceae > JBGTGG01. The sequence continues at coordinate 7,690 of JBGTGG010000275.1, forward strand.
TCGTGGTAGGGGTGGTGGGGATCACCATTATTTTCAATGCGCTGAAAGCAGCTATGGTGAACCCAGTTGTTTCGATACGGATGGAATAGGTTTCCTATACAAATCCTCCAATGATGATTCCCGTTCCGTCCCATCAGTACGGTGTTGATATCGTGATGATCTTTTTTACAAACCATCCGTCCCGCTGGGGCGGGTGAATGCATTCAAATTTGCACATAGTAATTAACTAACGATCCCAATGCTAATGATCATTCGTGCTAGCGTGTCGAATTAAATGATTGCATTTCATTGAACGATGGTAGGCGACACGGTAACACCCTAATTCCGGCCCCGAGTGATCTCGGGGCTACAAATATTCCGCTCCTCTGGAGCTTGTCATTGTTCGGGTAGCTTCATTTGGAGATGTTGGTGGGTAGGAGGGTGGTCCATTATTATTTGCAATGCATGAAAAGCGGCCACGGTGAATCCTGTTGAATCGATACGGACGGAATAGGCGCCTGGTAATCCTTCAATAATGATTTCCCATTCCGTCCCTACAGGACCGTGTTGATATCGTGTTGATCTTTTTACAAACGCTCCGTACCAATGGGGTGGGGATTCGAATTTCAAATTAGGACCAAGCCCAAGCTCCGGAGGAGCTATATCTTTGTAGCCGTGGGTGCAACCCACAGCTACAATTTAGTATTAGTTAGTGTCGCCTGCGCTCGTTCGATAAAATACGCTCATTCTTTCGACACGATAGCACGAACGTTCTGTTCAAAGTTTTGTGAACTGATTCAACTGTTATCAGTATTACTTAGATCCGTGCCTGATACGTATACAAATCAAAATAGCGTCCTTTCTTTTCTATTAATTCTTCATGACGGCCACGCTCTACAATTTCCCCGTCTTCCACCACCAAAATCTGTGTGGCCTGACGAATGGTGCTGAGCCTGTGGGCAATTACAAAAGTAGTCCTGCCTTTCATCAGTTGGGCTAAACTTTCCTGAATGTAGCTCTCACTTTCTGTATCTAGGTTCGAAGTGGCTTCATCCAGAATCAATATCCGTGGGTTTGCCAGAATCGCCCGGGCGATGGCGATGCGTTGTCGTTGGCCACCGGATAGTTTAACACCGCGTTCTCCAATCAACGTATTGAGTCCATCTTCAAACCGGTCTGTGAACTGGTCCACGTGTGCGGCTTTCACCGCGTTGATCAAATCTTCTTCAGAAGCATTGGGGCGTGGGAATAAAATGTTCTCCCGGATCGTGCCTTCAAACAAAAAGTCATCTTGCAACACCACACCCAACTGACTGCGAAAACTACTCAAGGTAACTTCCGAAAGATCTTGTCCATCGACTGTAATAATTCCTTTATCCGGGTTCAGAAATGCTGCTGCAAGCCCAGCTATTGTAGTCTTACCAGAACCCGATGTTCCGACCAACGCAGTCACAGTTCCGCGCGCAGCAACGAAATTGATGTTCTTCAATACATCTTTTCCTTCTTCGTAAGCAAAAGAAACGTCCTTAAAAACAATGTCGCCCTGAATTTCAGGAATTGTAATTTTTCGTTTTGTCCCGTCATCTTCCAACTCCATGTTCATCAATTCTTCGGTACGGTCCAATCCCGCAAAGGCTTCTGTCAGTTGGCTCCCGATGTTGCTCATTTGAATAATCGGAGCGATCAAGAACCCAAGGAACAAGGTGAATGAAAGAAAATCACCGGTAGACATTTCATTGTTGATAATCGAGTATGCACTGTATCCCATTATCCCTGCGCTTGCCAACCCTAAGAGAAAGGTAGCTGAGCTGGTCACGAAACTGGTGGCGGTTAAGCTCTTCTTTACGTTGAGGAACAATCTCTCAACACCCGCTTCAAACGTTTTGATTTCCTGGTCTTCTGCATTAAAGCCTTTGATCACCCGTACGCCATTCAATGTTTCGGTTAGCCTTCCGGTAACATCTGCATTTAATTGTCCGCGCTCCCGAAACACCGGGCGGATGTAGCTGAAAGCTTTTAACGAGATCAATCCAAAAATGAGAACCGGGGCCAATACATAAAGCGTTAAGATCGGACTGATGTTGATCAGAAATCCCAAACAAATGATGGCACTCAACGACCCACCGATCAATTGCACCAATCCCGTTCCTACAAGATTACGAACACCTTCCACATCGCTCATGATGCGGGAAACCAATGCGCCCGACTTATTATTATCGAAGAAGCGGACCGGCAATTTTAAAATCTGCCTTTGAACTTTGGCCCGTAATACGGAAATAAGATGCTGTGCTTCAACACTCAATAGTTGCGTTAAAACATAAGATGTAACGGCCTGAATCAGAATCGCTCCCGCCACAATGATCAAGAAAGTTTGCAACATGTCAATCTGCTTTTTAGCGATAATCTCATCCATCAGGTATTTACTGGCATAGGGGAGTACCAAACCGGATAAGCGACTGATAATGATAAGGATAAGACCGATTGCTAATTTATTTTTTCGGGGCCAGATGATGGTTTTAAAAACCTGGCCAATGGTGACTTTCGATTTGCTCATGAAGTAGTAAAAATGTTGCGCAAGTTAGGATGATTAGCATGAATGGGAAGTGAACCCCGGAATAGGGACGGCTTACCTCCAATTATATTGTAAATAATTTGTTTCAAATTTACTGTTACAAGTTTCAGGTTGCTGCGGACTTTGAACCTGCAACCATCATACTCTTTCCAACACCACCGCATAGCCTTGTCCTAAACCAACACACATGGAGGCCAACGCATAGCGTTTGTTTTGTTTTTTTAATTCAAGTGCAGCCGAGTAGGTTATACGGGTTCCGGATGCACCCAGTGGGTGGCCGATGGCAATGGCGCCACCATTCGGATTGATGCGCTGATCATCATCGTTTAATCCCAATTCCCGGATAACGGCAAGGCTTTGTGACGCAAAGGCCTCATTCAATTCAATCACATCAATATCGTTTAATGCGAGTCCTGCTTTTTGCAATGCTTTCTGGGATGCCGATACAGGCCCGATTCCCATGATGCGCGGTTCTACTCCTGTAACAGCAGATGAAACAATACGCGCCAAAGGGGAGAGGTTATATTTTTTTACTGCATTCTCAGATGCGATCAAGGTTGCTGCCGATCCGTCATTTAAACCGGAGGCATTTCCTGCCGTAACCGTTCCATCTTTCTTAAATGCCGGACGGAGTTTGTTCAAGATTTCCAGCGTGGTATTCGCTTTGATGAATTCATCGTGTTTGAATACTATCGGATCTCCTTTTCGTTGTGGAATTTCAACGGCAACAATCTCTTCAGCAAGGCGACCAGAAGCTGTTGCTTTTGCGGCTTTCATCTGGGATTTATAGGCAAACGTATCCTGATCATCGCGGGAAATCGAATACTTATCCACCAGGTTTTCAGCGGTTTGACCCATGCTATCTACACCATACATTTGCTCCATCTTCGGATTGATAAACCGCCAGCCGAAACTGCTGTCGTGCATTTCCACATCGCGCCCAAACGGAGTGGACGCTTTCGACATTACCCATGGACCCCGCGTCATGTTCTCTACACCACCTGCAATAAACAAATCCCCATCGCCTGCTTTGATTGCCCGACTGGCCTGAATAATGGCCGACATCCCGGAAGAACATAATCGATTCACAGTTTCACCAGGAACAGACCAGGGCAGGCCTGCCAACAGCAACGCCATGCGGGCAACATTCCGGTTGTCTTCACCTGCCTGATTGGCGCAGCCAAGAATCACATCATCGATGGCTTCTTTCGGTATAGCCGGGTTTCGCTCCATCAGGGCGTTGATCACCAGCGCTGCTAAATCATCGGTGCGGATGGTTGCCAATGATCCACCAAAATTCCCGAAAGGGGTACGAATGCCGTCAATGATATA
>JBGTGG010000276.1:0-5969 GCA_041746855.1 Cyclobacteriaceae bacterium
CACCAGATATTTCATGAAGGGTAATTTTGCAATTGTTTATGCTAGAAATAGTTTGAAGCGATTGTAAAAGTTTATTTTCTCTTTCAATATTACTTCTTATCATGAGAATGAATGGGATAATGCATAGTCCTAGTGTGCCTCCGGCCAGGAGGATTGTTGTTAAGTTCATTTGGGTAATTATTAAGTAAAAAAAAATGTTGTTTGTTGAGTACCTTAATTCAGTACGCTAAAAAAAAACGAACAACTTTTCACCAGAATGAATGGAAGGGAAAAATAACAAGAAATTTTCTAAGTTGAACCGAGAAAATTAGTAATGAAGAACTGCATTCGGAGAAATTCTGATTATACAATAGTCCAGCTACTTTTATGATTGAGCTGAACTCATCAGTAACTTTTTTTAGCGTTGGCAGTACATAAATTGAAGAAGCGATGGATACTGCGTCTGTCTGTGCAGTGTGAAATAAAAGGTTGGTGTTACTGCCAGAGGAGTAAAAGTTATTTCCTGCTTTTGATTCGATTGAAAGTATAGAACTAGCAATGCTTTGAGCATTGTTGACAGCCATACAATAAAATATGGTTATCGACAGTACGGCAAGAATTTTAGCTAGTTTCTTCACAGCGTAAAGATATACTGATAAATTTTGATTTTTGACGGTCGTTAATTATTTATTTCTCGATATGTTTTAAGACTTTTATTTGATTTTATGACCCCATGGTCTGTGTCCTTACAATAACGAGAATTTTGCCTAGGTAATTTTCAATTTAAAGCCCACTAAAGAAAATCGGAACAACCATACGTTGACGGACAGGTTTATTTTCTGATTCACCTGGGGTCCACTTAGGAGAAGCTTTAATTAATCGGATAGCTTCAAGTTCACACTCTTTACACTCAATACTTGAGCTTTGTCTTGAAATTTCATTACTAGTATACACACTTACTGATTCTTGGTCAATTGACCCATCTTGGTTTATTGTAAACATGATGAAGATTTTTGCGGTATTCCCTTTTTTCTTCTTTTCTTTTGGATAGGTGGAATGTTTATTAACGTATTCATAGAATTTGTTCATGCCGCCCGGGAATGTTGCGGATTTATCGACAATCTTGAATTTCATTTCATTTTCTTGATCAACGGAATCTTTACTTGAGGTACTTGTAGTCTGCTGGCTAAGGGCTATGAATGAAACCGCAACGAGAAGTAGAAATGTAAGTATTAATCGGGCTAACATAAGCTAAATTTATTTTTATAGTGAACAATATATGATAATTATTAAACAGTTAAGGCTGTAATACAATTCACTTCGATCTGTTTCTACACAGATCGAAACGGTACTATATCATTTTTTCTTGACTTTTATTACACCCTTCCTATACAAATCCAACGCTTGTTTCAAAATGATTTTAATGGCCTTAATCGGCAAATCTTTGTTGGGATCGATAGGAAGGATTTTCATCCGCGACCGGTTTCCGGTAACGAGCTTGGGATGATCAAGATGTTTTCCCTCCACCATTCCGATATAGGGATGGGTTGTTTTCTTATCGAACCAGAAATAGCAAAACATTTTTCTTTTGTAACAAAAAAACGGAAGTGAGTATTTCCATGCTACGGAAATATTTTCGTCTTGTGCGAGGATAATATCCCGAAGCGCTAATAAGGTGGCCCGGTTGGGTTCTTCCAGCCGTAAATAAAAATCATCGAGTTCTTTCATCATTAAATTTCGACTTCAATTTAATCTTTATTTTGGATGACGAACAGCACGCCAGCTATAATAACTATAGAACTGATTATTTGAATCGGTAAAATTGTTTCACCCAAGATAACAAACGCAAAGAATGCACTGTAAACCGGAAGCGTATTATAAATCGTTGCTGCTTTGGTGGAACCAATCGAGGCGATGGATTTATTCCATAAATAAAATGAAATGATGGACGGTCCGATTCCAATGTAGAGTAATTGTAAAATAGTATTGCCGGTAAATGTTAATGTTGCATCTATCAATAATTGTTCTCCAATGAATAAGGGTAACAAAAATAATTCCCCCACCACAATGGTAGCCGCGACAAAAGAAAAGCTACCACTCTTTTTTCGTGGCAGTAAAACGGTATACAATCCGAAGAGACTGGCAGCGATGGCCATATACAAATCACCCATTGTGAACTTCAGCTCCAGCAACCGATCAAGACTTCCTTTTGAAATGAGCAGCACCAATCCGACAAATAATATTACCAAACCAAAAATCTGTCGCTTTCTTAAAAATTCTTTGTTGATGATACGATTCAGAATGACCACATACAAGGGAGCTGTGATCGCGATGAGGGAAAGGTTAAGGGCGGGTGTACTTTGTGCAGCGAGATAGATAAAGGTATTGAACAACGTAACACTTACCAGCGACATGAACAGTACAAATTTCCATTGTTGCTTTAAGTACGGTAAATCATGTTTTATATTTTGATAAGCGAGTGGAATAATAACCAGTGAAGCGATTCCCCACCTAAAAAAGGCAATGGTGATTGGAGAGTAGGTTGTATTTAACCCACGTGCTACTATAAAATTTCCCGACCATATAAGAGTTGCTAGAAAGGCGAGGAGAATACCGGAGCGGAAGAGGGATTTAATGATTCGCATTCGGTGGCAAAGATAAGGAGATCTTATCAGTAGGCGTCAGACCGCTTGGAGCGGTCAGACGCCTTGTAACGATGATGATCAATTTAAGCTAATCGATTTCATTCATTAAGTGCCTTTTTACAAGTTCATTATAGCATTCGTACGAATTTTCCACTATGCATCCCATATGATAAACCTCCAGATTATAATTGTCTTCAAGATTTTTTTGATACTCTTCGTCAACACCCATTCCAAATGTAAAATATTTCAATGACTGATTTTTAAGATCAATGTCAAATTGCAGTTCAGCCTTTTCACAAGTTTCAATTTTTTCGATTTGAGTAATCTTATACTTGTAGATTTCAAAGGTGATCACCTCAGAGATCAGCAGTAAGTTTATTGCAAAAATGACCGACAACATGACCAAAGTTATCTGGTATATTAATCTGGATTTTTTGAATCGGAAAAAAATTCGTACTAAAAATAAAATAGAAAATAAAGGAATCGATAGCGAGCGAAAAAAATGTGGAAAAATTTCGATTGGGCTATTTGCCACGATGTTAACAACCAGAAGAGCTGTGGCTGTTATCGCCAAGCAAACTATCAAGTATGTTTTTTGTTCTTTGAGCATTTGTGCCAACAATATATCAAATTTAAGTGTTTGCCAGCCATACCACCTTCAGAGTAATCAGTCCGAGTGAAAAAGTTTGATTACCAATTTTTGTGAATTGTACTGGATTATATTTTAGATTTGCCTATTGTAAAAAAAATTTTAGAATAGGTCTATGGAGAAGAATCACGACAAGGCAATGTTGGATTTACAGCGCCTGCTTAAAACGCAAGACTTTAAGTCAATTGAAGAAATGCAAGAATTTGTTAACAAAAACATCGTTGGACAAACAATCCCCTCGTTCGATAAAACGGCACTGTCCACAGAAGAGCAAGCCCAGGATTTAGTTTATCAGGCAATGGAAGCTGATGATATATTTGAAGCAGATAGTTTGATTTATTCAGCATTGGCATTGGACCCGGATTGTGCCGAGGCGTATGAATATTTAGGAGATGTAGCTGGCAGCCCGTTGATATCCCTTATTCTCTTTCGAAATGGTGTGGCGGCTGCTAGAAAAAAGCTTGGTGATAAATTTTTCAGAAAGAACAAGGGCTATTTCTGGGGGTTGCATGAAACACGTCCATTTATGCGTTGTCTCAAAAACTATGCAGACTGCTTATATATGTTAGGCCAAAAGAAAGAAGCATTGGATATGTATTTTGAATTGTTGGAATTAAACCCGCACGACAATCAAGGCAACCGTGATTTGGCAGGAATGTATTGCATTGAACTAGAGCAATGGGATGCGTTCAAAAAGCTTCATGAGCAATACCGTGAAGATGCCTGCGCTTTTCATTATTTCAATTGGGCATTGTTCCTTTTTGTGCAAGAGGGAGATAGTGAGGGAGCACGCAAGGCATTAGCGGAAGCAAAGAGCCACAATAAACATGTACTTAAATTAATGACCGCTAAAAAAGAATTACCACCCATGCCAGATCACTATGGATTTGGGGATAAAAACGAAGCGATCATGTACTGCAAATTTGCAAAGGAAATATGGCAAAACAAAAAAGGTGCAATGGAGTGGTTGGCGAAAAGTTATTTTAACGCATAACTGTATAAACCTTTGGATTTAAGAAAACACGACACTGAGTACCAGAAGCTAGCGACCAGTATCCAGTATCATAAATTTCTTATTTTAAATTCACTCTTTTCAACCTCAACGCATTTCCAATCACCGACACGGAACTAAAACTCATCGCGACAGCGGCAATCATTGGCGATAATAATATTCCAAAAACAGGAAACAGCAATCCGGCAGCAACGGGTATTCCTATCACATTATAGATGAACGCAAAAAACAAATTCTGTCTAATGTTTTGCATTACCTTTTGACTTAGGATTTTTGCCTGCACGATTCCTGACAAATCCCCTTTCACCAAGGTGATCCCTGCACTCTGAATCGCCACATCCGTTCCGGTGCCCATGGCAATCCCTACATCTGCCTGTGCCAGCGCAGGCGAGTCGTTGATACCATCGCCCGCCATTGCCACAATTTTTCCTTGAGCCTGAAGCTCTTTTACAAAGTTCAATTTATCTTCAGGTAGGCTGTCAGCTTTAAAATCAGATAGGCCTAACTCCGATGCTACCGCTTGAGCGGTGTTTTTAGTATCCCCTGTTACCATCACCACTTCAATACCCAGTGCTTTTAGTTTATCAATGGCTTGCCTGCTTGATTTTTTGATGGCATCCTGAATGGTCACAAACCCGGCTACTTTTTTGTCGATTGCGATAAAGGAAACAGTCTTTCCTGTTTTTTGATTTGCTGCTGCTTCACTTTTTAATGTCTCAGGAATCTCAGCACCCATTGCTTCCATTAACTTTTGATTACCAACGGCTATCGAATGCCCGTCTACTTCACCGGTCACTCCTTTTCCAACCACCGAATTAAAGTTTTTTGAATCCAGAATTTTCACACCTTTTTCTTTTCCGTAAGCTACCACTGCCTCGGCCAACGGGTGTTCACTATTTTGATTTAATGAGGTGATGTATTGAATCACTTGTTGTTCTTGATAATTTCCAGTTGCAACAACTGCGTGTACCGATGGTTTGCCTTCTGTGAGGGTTCCGGTTTTATCGGTAATTAAAACGTTAACCTTGTTCATCAATTCAAGTGCCTCTGCATTTTTAATCAACACACCTGATTGCGCACCCTTACCAACACCCACCATCACCGACATGGGCGTGGCTAACCCCAACGCACAAGGGCAAGCGATGATCAGCACGGCAACGGCATTCACAAATCCGTAAACTATGGCAGGTTCCGGTCCGAAGAATGCCCATACAAAAAATGTAAGCACAGCAATGACAATAACAGTAGGTACAAAGTATTTAGCGATCACATCCGCCAGCTTTTGTATCGGTGCCCGTGATCGGCTCGCCTCGTTTACCATTTTTATAATTTGCGATAGCAACGTATCCGCTCCAACTTTTTTGGCAATCATGGTAAAAGATTGATGGCCATTTATGGTGCCTGAACTAACGTTGTCACCTTTATTTTTTTCCACAGGAATGGGTTCTCCGGTAATCATGGATTCATCGATGGTGCTATGACCATCTTGAATAACCCCATCTACGGGGATTTTATCACCTGGCTTTACGCGCAATACGTCACCAACCTTAATGGCATGAATGGAAATTTTTTTGTCACCGTTATTATCGACTAATATTGCTTCCGAAGGAGCGAGTTTCAATAATTCCTTTAATGCCCCGCTCGTGTTGCTATGGGCTTTCGCTTCCAACAATTGACCGAGCAA
>JBGTGG010000277.1:0-7286 GCA_041746855.1 Cyclobacteriaceae bacterium
AAATTGGGAGAAACTCATGGAAGGAAATTCGGAGACACGCTTACGTGATGTTTCAAACCCTGTGCATGCGATCCGTTTTGATAGCCGGGTAAACCAATCGGAAGAGGAGGAAGCAATTCAACCGGTAGAAAAAGTATTGTCGCAATTGTTTGATCGGTATATCCTCAAACAAGTTCGCTCCGGGATGATGATCGTAGACCAGCAACTGGCGCACGAGCGGATTTTGTATGAGCGCTATCTGGATCAACTAAAAAACAAACATGGCGAAAGCCAGCAATGCCTGTTTCCACAAACCATTTCTTTTTCTGCGGCTGACTTTGCCATGGTAATGGAAATGGAACAGGAAATTCATGCGTTGGGGTTTCGACTCGATGTGTTTGGGAAAAATACCCTGGTAGTGAATGGGATTCCGGCCAACCTTCATGGTGGCAACGAAAAGGAGATGGTGGAGGGGTTGATTGAACAATTTAAAAGCAACCAAAAGGAGTTGACTGTTCCGATACAAGAAAATTTGGCCCGTGCGCTGGCCAAGCGAAGTGCCAACAAAGCCGGCAAACGATTGGCATTAGAAGAAATGCATGCCCTATTAGGATCCCTTTTTGCTTGCAAAAGCCCAAATTATTCCCCCGATGGTAAACCAACTTTCTTTATTTTTGAGCTGAGTAAAATTGAAAGTTATTTTAACCGTCTTTAATAAAAAGACGTTTACACCCTTTGAATGTTTAAATAGTAATTCATGCTAAGACTTACCCCGGTAGTAAAAAATATTGTGATGATCAATGTAATGGTGTATATCATGCAAATGGTATTTCCAGCATTGGAAAATTGGCTGGCACTTTCGAATGTCTCCACTCCCTATTTCAAGCCGTACCAATTATTTACCTATATGTTTGCCCACGGTGGACTTTTTCATATTTTCTTTAACATGTTGGCGTTAAGTTTTCTGGGGCCGATGCTGGAATCCTTTTGGGGGCCAAAGCGGTTTTTGTTGTTTTATTTGATTACCGGTATTGGGGCGGGAGCTTTTAATATTTTAATCGACTTGTTTTTTGGCGTTGGAAGTTTCACGAGTATGGTAGGGGCTTCCGGTGCGGTGTATGGTGTGTTGACAGCCTTTGGTGTTTTGTTTCCAAACCTGGAGATGATGTTATTGTTTCCGCCAATTCCAATTAAGGCAAAATATTTGGTAATGATTTTGGGTGGGATCGCGATCTACTCAGGGTTTTCAGCAAATCCTGGCGATAACACTGCACACTTTGCACACTTGGGTGGAATTGTTGTGGCCTTCATTTTGTTGCAGTTTTGGCGCGGAAGAGGAAATTAGAAAACTATGTTTGACGAATTTAAAAATGCTTTCAGTAAACCACGGAATGCACATGTGCAACTGATCATCATTAATGTGGTCGTATTTGTTGTGTTTGCCATCCTCATGGTTTTCTCAACGTTTTTAGAAGGGGATAGCTTTTTTACTACTATTCACAATCAGTTTCAGATACCCGCCAGTTTCATTGAATTTCTTAGCCGTCCGTGGACCATTATTTCGTATGCTTTCATGCATGACTTAAGTGATATCTGGCATATTGTTTTTAATATGTTGGTGTTGTACTGGTTTGGAAGGTTGTTCGTAGAGTATTTGGGTAGCGATAAATTTATTGCTGTGTATGTGCTGGGCGCTATTAGTGGTGCCATTGCTTTCTTGCTTGCATACAATACCATTCCAGTATTTGTTGAACAGGTTGCTACACACGGGGGAGGAATGGTAGGTGCCTCTGCCGCAGTGGATGCAGTAGTAGTGGCCGCGGCTACCTTGTTACCGAATTACACCTTTCATTTACTGTTGCTTGGCCCGGTACGAATCAAATACATTGCCATGGTGACGGTGTTTCTTTCTTTTCTTGGAACAGTAGGCACGAATGCCGGAGGAAATTTTGCACACCTGGGGGGTGCGCTCATTGGGTTCGTGTATGTTAAACAATTACAGGCAGGTGTAAATTGGGGTGCATGGATTACCGCTACACTGGATTGGATAAGAAGTTTGTTTGAGAACAAGCCCAAAGTAAAAGTTACCTACCGGAAAGCCGATGAACCAAAATCCACATCCACAACATCGGGGAAGAAGGTAAAAGCAAGTCAGGAAGAAATTGATGCGATCCTTGATAAAATCTCGGATCATGGATACGATAGCCTATCAAAGATGGAAAAGGAAAAGCTTTTCAATGCAAGCAAGAAGTGATGTGATAATTTGTTAATGAGTTCATTTGCAAATTGATCTATTGGTTAATAGAGAACGCAACATCATCAAATCTTCAAATCAACACATCATCAAATTACTTCGGTGTGTTCTTTAAGAAGAAGTTGTCCAGGAAGGTAATTAACTCAATTTCAGTAAGTGCATACATTATATCGCTATTGGTTTCATTAAAAGTGGTTAGTGTATCATAGTACTCCTTCTCAGATAGATTATATTTTACCATTAAATTTTGTTTTGTTTCTGGGTTGGTGATAATAGCGATATAAGTCTTGGATCGTTCTGCATCTCGAAGCAATTCCCTTGTTTTATTTTTTTCCTTGTTTTTAAAGATTTTGTAAAAAGGAATTGTTACACCTGGTCCAAATACATTTACAATTCCGTTACCTACATCGATATGTGGATGCTTCCAAATTGTCTCTTTTGGTATTTCTAGTTTTGGAATTTCAATTTTAGATGTTAAGGTAACGGGTCTTAGGACGGTAGCCTTTTCCCTCATTTTAAGGTTAAATTCCGTTGGGATGTTTCTAGCCTCGAGGGATTCTGAATAATACCCAACCCGCGTAAAGTCTATTGTATCATTATCACTTATTATCAAAGTAAATTTCCCTTCATCATTTGTAAATGTTCCGTGGTTCGTGTTTCTAATCACTATATTAACATCACTTATTGGATATAGGGAGGCAGAGTCAATGACCATTCCTTTTATAATTTTTTGACTAATACCTAGTTTACTGGTTAGTACGATAATGGAAAGAATTTGAATAACTTTCATAGTTGACAACAGTGAATGATATTATTCCATAATTAAAGGAATTAAATCTGAATTTAATGCTCTTGATTATTCATAAAAAAGTTATCAAGTGTACTTACCAATTCTTCAGCGGTAAGCGTGTACATAAACCCGCTGTTGCGTTCATTAAACTTGGTCAGGATATCGTAGTATCCTTTTTCAGAAAGATTGTATTTTTTCATCAGCGCCTGCATGACTGCGGGATCGCTCACAACACGTGTGTACGTGGATGCTTGTTCATTTTCTTCGCGTAGTTTCTCTGCTTTTCGTTTTTCGCTTTCCCCTTTTGAAAAAATTGATAATGGAATTCCTATCCCTGGGCCAAATGTTGGTACCATTCCGGGCGCAGTTTTTCCGGGATCGTAGGTATTATTTTGCCAGATTCTTTTTTTCTCTATTTCCGGAACAGGAATATCAATGGTGCCGTGTACCATCACCGGGTTGAGGAGAACGGACGCTTCGGCCAGCCGCACAATGGATTCATAGCGCAATTCGGCAACTGAATATTCTGCAGCTTTAAACCCAACCAATGAGAACTGCAATGTATCAGTCGGCTCCACTACCAGCATGAAATTACCTTTTGCATCCGTAAATGTACCCTGCTGTGAATTCTTAATGGACACATGGACATCGGGCAAGGATATAAAAGAAGCAGAGTCTACCACAATTCCCTTCATAACCTTTTGGCCATAGCCTGTAATGCTTATAAGCAAGAAAGTAATAAGAATGAAAAGTGGTTTAGTTTTGGTCACGATGGCTATGGGATGTTTTAAATCGGGAAAAGGTTCTAATCTTTTTAAGACCGGGAATAAAACGCTGACAAAGTTTGGTATCAGTTTTTATTTGCCAGCTGTCCACACGCAGCATCGATATCTTTTCCGCGGCTTACGCGGATGCGGGCGACCACACCGTTGTTTTCAAGAACCTGCTGGTACATGTTCACCGCCTGATCACTGGCTTGTTGGAACATTCCTGTATCAATCGGATTATATTGAATCAGGTTTACTTTACTTGGAATGATCTTCGCGAACTTTAACAACGCTTGCGCGTCTTCCAACTTGTCGTTGATGCCATCCCACACTACGTATTCATACGTGACTCTTCTTTTTGTTTTTTTATACCAATACCGTAACGCATCTGCCAACTCATCCAAGGAATTGGAATTTGTAATCGGCATAAACGTAGCGCGCTTGTCATTGATGGCACTGTGCAACGAAACGGCAAGATTGAATTTCACTTCATCGTCTGCCATTTTCATGATCATCTTGGCAACGCCCACTGTAGAAAGTGTAATGCGTTTGGAAGCCATGTTCAATCCTTGCGGGGAAGTAATTTTATCAATGGCGGCAATCACATTGGCGTAGTTTAATAACGGTTCGCCCATGCCCATAAACACAATGTTGGTAAGGGGCCGGTTAAAAAATAATTCACTTTGTTGTTTGATTGCCACTACCTGATCATAAATTTCATCCGGATTTAAATTCCGTTGACGTTTTAATTGAGCGGTTGCGCAAAACTTACAATCAAGACTACATCCTACTTGTGAAGAAACACACGCGGTAATTCTTTTTTCGGTGGGGATTAAAACCGATTCTACAATCATTCCATCATGGAGCTTTACAGCATTTTTAATAGTACCATCCGAACTGCGTTGCATGGTATCCACCCGAATGTGGTTGATGGAAAAATGGTCTTTTAAAAGCTTACGAACTTCCAGTGAAAGGTTGGTCATCGCATCAAAATCTTTGAGCGATTTTTTCCAGAGCCATTCATACACCTGCGTGGCACGAAAGGGTTTTTCGTTGTGTTCCAGAAAGAAGGTTTTTAACTCTTCCAACGAAAGTTTTCGAATATCACGCTTTTCTGTCCCTACCATGCGGCAAAGGTACGAACATTGGGTTTAGTTTATATTAATGTTTGGCCAAAGCCGGAATTGGTATTGGAATTCATAGCCACTGGATAAATCCAGCAGCAATTCAAAAGCCCAGTGTTTGTAGCGTTTACTTTAACCGGACAAAAACCTTGGTTTCACACGGACGTGAAGCATTTGAATAGATCAACGAATCCGAAGAAAGTCGATCGATTGTATAGGCAGCACTGATGGTTTGTGATTTTTTATCGAGGATATAAAGATTGTCACCATCGAATTTGAAAAGGAAAGACTTGTACTTCGATTGTTTTTTTGAGTTGATCGTGTGCAGGTTTTCGGTGCCTGAATTATTGGATTTGAATTCGATTGTTAAAGGAATATCACGGTTCGACATAGAGGCCATATCCTGGAGGAGCACTTCCTCTTCTTCGTCAGTAGGAAGCTGATCGCTCATGCAATTGCTTTGTTTGGTGAGCTGCCAGGTACCAACAAGGGATTGGGAGAAAATGGAGGAGGCTGAAAAAACCAATGTTACAAGAATGATAAATGTCTTCATGGCTCAGTTTGTTTGGTTAGTATTCAAATTTAATCAAAATTAACGCCAGGAATTAGTTGGTCGGCAAGTTTGCCAACAGTATTTTTATTGAAACCTACTTTACAATGAAAACTACCATCATTTTATTCCTTTTCATACTTTGTTTTGCTTTTGAATCCTGTAAATCAAAAAGGGATATGGAAACCTTACACGAACAAATCACAACGGAACTTTCAAAAAGCGATGGGTTTTTTGCGGTGGCATTCAAAGACCTTTCCACGGGTGAGACTCTCTTAATTAATGAAAAGACAAACTTTCATGCGGCCAGCACGATGAAAACCCCGGTAATGATTGAAGTGTATAAGCAGGCCGCAGCAGGTAAATTTTCACTGACCGATTCTGTTGAAGTTAAAAATGAATTCAAAAGTATTGTAGATGGAAGTTTGTATAGTTTATCAGCAGATGACGACAGTGAACAAGAATTATATACTCGTGTTGGTACAAAGCGAACGGTGGCTGATTTGGTTTACGATATGATTATTGTGAGCAGTAACCTGGCGACCAACATTGTGATAGAAATGGTGGATGCAAAAAACGTAACCGAAACCATGCGGTCGCTTGGCGCGAAGGATATAAACGTATTGCGTGGTGTGGAAGATCAAAAAGCATACAATCAGGGATTGAGCAATACGACCACGGCTTATGATTTGATGGTAATTTTTGAAGCCATGGCAAAAGGTGAAGTGGTAAACAAACAAGCGTCTGATGAAATGATTGAAATACTACTCGATCAAAGGTTCAATGACATGATCCCAGCGCAGTTGCCAAAGGAAGTAAAAGTTGCACATAAGACCGGATCTATAACAGGCGTTCACCACGACTCAGGAATTGTGAGGTTGCCGGACGGTCGGCAATATGTGTTAGTACTCTTGTCAAAGGAGTTGGCAGACTTTGATTCTGGAACGGCTTCCCTGGCCAACGTTTCCAAACTGATCTATTCCTACGTAACACAGGAGGGCCGCTGATATAATTAGCAATTATTGTACAGTTTATCAGGCTATAACCATTTTGAAATGTGGTTGTTTATTCGCGAATTTTCGGCCTTTACTAAATCACTATGGAAAAGAAGAATGCAATTGTAATTACCGGAGGTTTTTTGGATGGCAATAGTGCCAAAACAGCCCACGGACTTATTCGGGGAACCGAACGGTTCAACATCGTTGGGATTATTGATGAAAAGTTTGCCGGCAAAGATGCGGGCGAAGTGCTGGACGGAAAAACCCGTGGCATTGCGGTGTATGCTTCGATTAGTGATTTCGCACAGCAGACATCGCAACCCGTTACATATTGCATTGTGGGGGTGGCGACAAAAGGAGGTGTGATTCCAGAGTCGATGCGCATCTTGTTGAAACAGGCTTTGGAGCATGGTTATGGAATTGTAAACGGTTTGCACGAATACGTTTCGGATATTCCGGAACTTGCCAACCTTGCCACGGAAAAAGGACTCGAAGTTATTGATGTTCGCAAGACAAAGAAATTTAAAGACTTGCATTTCTGGACAGGTAAAATAAAAGAAGTGAAATGTCCGAAGGTTGCTGTGCTGGGAACGGACTGCGCAATGGGAAAAAGGACCACCACACGATTTTTAATGCAGGTGATGCGCGAGGCTGGCTATAAAGCTGAAATGATTTATACCGGACAAACCGGATGGATGCAAGGTGCTAAATATGGTTTTGTTTTTGACTCTACCTTAAATGATTTTATTTCAGGAGAATTGGAGCATGCTGTCCACACCTGTTATAAAGAAGCTAATCCTGATATTATTTTTATTGAAGGCCAA
>JBGTGG010000278.1:0-30734 GCA_041746855.1 Cyclobacteriaceae bacterium
TTCTGTCGAAATGCAAAAGGCGACACAAAATTTATCATCTGCAATGCCGATGAAGGTGACCCGGGTGCATACTCCGATCGCTATTTGTTAGAGCAGCAATCACACTCTGTTCTTTTTGGGATGCTCGTAGCCGGGTTTGTAGTGAAGGCAAGTTATGGTGTGCTGTACATTCGTGCCGAATATCCGGAAGCGGCAATGATTGTTCAATCGGCCATTGATCAACTTCGTAAAGAAGGCTTGATCGGTAAAACAATTCTTGGATCGGATTTTAATTTTGATTTTAAAATAATCCGCGCACAAGGTTCGTATATCTGTGGTGAAGAAACGGCATTGATCAATTCGATTGAAGGACAGCGTCCTGAAGTTCGGGTGCGACCACCATATCCTGCGCAGCAAGGTTTGTTTAATAAGCCAACGGTTGTCAATAATGTAGAGACCTTAGCAGCATTGCATTTTATAGTAACAGAAGGTAGTGCCGCCTGTAAAAATATTGGTACTGAAAAATCGTCAGGAACCAAATTGGTTTGTCTTGATAGTTTCTTTAAAAACCCCGGCCTTTATGAAGTAGAAATGGGCACCCCATTATCAGTAGTTGTCTATGAGTTGGGTGGTGGTTTTAAAAAACCGGTTAAAGCTTTGCAAATCGGTGGTCCACTCGGTGGATTGGTTCCTATCTCAAAAATCGATTCGCTTACAGTCGATTTTGAATCGTTTTCAAATAATGGTTTTTTGTTGGGGCATGCTTCCGTAGTGAGTATCCCGGAAGATTTTCCGATCATAAAATTTATCGAACATCTTTTTGATTTTGCTTCCTATGAAAGTTGCGGAAAATGCTTTCCTTGCCGATTAGGTACGAAGCGTGGACACGAATTGGCGGTCAAAGCAATTCAATCCGATTATAAAATCGACAAGGTTTTGTTTCATGATCTTTTGACAACGTTGGAAAAAGGATCATTGTGTGCGCATGGTGGTGGCATTCCGTTGCCCATGCGAAATGCATTACAGTATTTTGAAGAAGAATTAAAATCCTACTTTAAATAGTTTAGGTATGAAAAAGATTGCATTTATCGATAACCAACCCTTCGAAATTGAAAGTGGTGAAACTATGCTTTCTTTTATCAAAAGACATAAAGGAAAGCATATTGTGCCTACCCTTTGTGATGCTCCGAACCTTGATCCGTTTGGCGCATGCCGGGTTTGCAGTGTTGACGTTTCAATCGCACGCGATGGTAAAATGAAAACGATGGCGGCTTGTCATAACCCAGTGATGGAAGGACAATACTTATATCCCAGCACCCCCGACATCAAAGCTTTACGAAAAAATATTATTGAACTTGTTCTTACGGATCATCCCCTGGATTGCCTTACGTGTGAAGTGAATGGCAATTGTGAATTGCAATCAGTAGCGGCTCAAGTCGGTATTCGTGATGTTCGTTATCCGGAAGGTGAAAATCATTTGCATCGCGAAAAAGATTTAAGCCATCCGTACATGACCTCTGATTTATCGAAGTGTATTAATTGCTATCGTTGTGTACGCGCTTGTGATGAGGTGCAAGGACAGTTTGTGTTGAACATGTCAGGAAGGGGATTTGATTCGAAAATCATAAAAGGGAATGATCAATCGTTTATGGAATCCGATTGCGTAAGTTGTGGTGCTTGCGCACAAGCGTGCCCGACTTCTGCTATTTCCGATGTGTATCAATCGAAAGCGATTCAAGCTACAGAAAAAACAAGAACCGTTTGTACGTATTGTGGAGTTGGTTGTAACCTGGAAATTGCCACCAGTAATGGTGAGGTCGTAAGTATCCAGGCACCATACGATGCTGAAGTCAACCAGGGACATACATGTTTGAAAGGGCGGTACGCTTTTAAATTTTATGATCACGCTGATCGGATTACATCACCAATGATTAAAAGAAACGGTGAATTTGAAAAAGTGAGTTGGGATGAAGCGTATGATTTTATTGCTGATAGACTGACTTTATACAAAACCGAATTTGGTCCCGATTCTATTGCCGGGATTTCTTCTGCGCGCTGCACCAACGAAGAAAATTATTTAATGCAGAAATTTATCCGTGCTGTGATTGGTACGAACAACATTGACGGCTGTGCGCGTGTTTGTCATTCACCTACGGCATTGGGAATGCAACGTACATTCGGAACAGGGGCAGCTACCAATTCCATTGATGACTTAAAAGACACCAATTGTATTTTGGTAATTGGTGCAAATCCTACTATCGCACATCCAGTAACAGGTGCGAAGATGAAACAGTTTGCCATGAAGTCGGGCAACGTTACGATTGTTATTGATCCCAGAAGAACAGAGTTAGCTGAGTATGCGGATTATCATATTCCGTTACGCCCCGGTACGAATGTAGCAGTGTTGAACATGATGATCTTTTTTATCATTGAAGCAGGGTTGGTCGATCAAAAATTTATCGATAGCAGAACGGAGGGATTCGAAGAATTTAAAGAGGAGATCATGAATATTGATCTTGATCAACTCGAGAAAATTTCTGGGGTTGATCGCAATCTTGTTCGGGATGCTGCCATTGCATACGCTTCCGCACCGAATGCGATGTCCTTTCATGGACTCGGTGTTACTGAGCATTCACAAGGAACCTTTACCGTCATGCAAATTGCTGACCTCGCGTTGTTGACTGGAAACATTGGAAGAAGAGGTGTGGGTGTAAATCCATTGCGGGGACAAAATAATGTACAGGGTGCAGCAGACATGGGCGTTCAACCGCATCAGGGGGCAGGATATTTGGATGTGACCAATGAGGAGGTCAATAAAAAATACAATACCTTTTATGGTGTTGATGTTCCTAAACATATCGGCTACAAAATACCGGAGATGTTTGAAGCCGCGATAGCAGGAAAGTTAAAGGCACTATGGATTATTGGGGAAGATGTTGTGCAGACAGACCCGAATACACAAAAAGTAATTCGTGCTTTACAGCATACCGATTTAGTAGTGGTGCAGGAATTATTTTTGACCGAGACTGCCAAGTATGCGGATGTAATTTTGCCAGGCGCTTCTTTTCTTGAAAAGAGCGGAACGTTTACCAACGGTGAGAGACGCGTACAAGCTGTACGCAAAGTAGTGGAGCCGTTACCGGGAACAAAACCGGATGGTCAAATCATTGTTGATATTATGAATCGGATGGGGTATGCCCAACCTGACTATACCCCTGATGGGATGTTGAGGGAGATATCCCAAATTGTTCCATTCTTTGCCGGGATCACCTGGGAGAATTTAGGTAAGAATGGATTGCAATGGCCGGTTGCTACCGGTGGTGTCGATACAAAAATTTTACATCAGCGAGAATTTAAAAGAGGGAAGGGATTGTTTCAATACAATGCCTTCCGCGAAAGCGAAGAGATTGTATCCCATGCAAAAGACTATCCATATATTTTAACAACCAACCGCGAGCTGGAGCATTACAATTGTGGAACCATGACCCGGAGAACGGGCAATGGAAAAATATTGACGGAAGATTATTTGATGATCCATCCGGAGGATGCAGCTGCAAATGGAATTGTCAATGGCGATTTTGTGTGTTTGGAATCTGCCCGAGGAAAGGTGGATGTAAAGGCAAGGATCACCGATGAAGTAAAGTCCGGTGTTTTAAGTTCTACTTTTCATTTCCCGGATATCATGATGAACAATGTTACATCGGATGTGCATGATTCGGAAGCAAAATGTCCTGAGTATAAAGTTGTGGCGGTACGCATTCGAAAGTCAAAGGGGAAGTTTAAAACGTTGACCCCGACTGTGGTGTCACCGTAATACGGATTTCATTAATTTTCAATGGCTGATTATCTGGTTTGAAAGTGTTACCTTGGTCGTAGTTTCATGTGACCTTCATGTATGAGTGATTTCAAAAGCATCCAGACAGAAATAGATGCCAGCTACTTGTATAAAGTTTTAGCTGAGCATGAGGAGGATGAAAATGTAGCGGATATCTTTCACCAGATGAGTGAAATCGAATTGGGTCATGCCAAAGCGTTTATGAAAAATAAACACTTAGACACCACTGTAATGCCACCTCCTTCCTGGCGGGCTAAAACACTGAAGACAATCGGGAAAATTTTTGGGTACGATTATGTGCTTGGTGTATTGTTGGATACCGAAAAGAGTATTGCATCGTCTGTTCAATCGGCTAGAAAGAAAACAAAAACTTCTACATCCATTTCGGATACTGCGCATGTTGCCATCTTGAAAAACATATTGAACAGTGATCACCAAATCGCGGGTACGGATTTGGCACGCTTTGAAAAGCCCCATCGTTCGATTGGTGGCAATGCGTTACGTGCAGCGGTGTTGGGAGGCAATGATGGATTGGTATCCAATTTTAGTTTAGTAATGGGTGTGGCTGGGGCATTAAGTGCAAACAGTGCAGTACTACTTGCTGGGATTGCCGGACTCCTTGCCGGAGCTTTATCGATGGCGTTAGGTGAATGGATTTCTGTGAAGAGTTCACAAGAGTTGTACGAAAATCAAATGGAACTGGAAATGGAGGAGTTGGAAACAAATCCCGAAGGCGAAGAAAAGGAACTGGCCATTATTTATCAAGCTAAGGGTATTCCAAAAGATCAAGCCATACAAATGGCAAAAGATATTATGTGCAATACAGAAATGGCGCATGAAGTTTTAATAAAAGAGGAGTTGGGGATCAATCCGGAAGATTTAAAAGGATCTCCGATGGAAGCAGCTATTTCTTCTTTTGTCATGTTTGCTATCGGGGCCATTATCCCCGTCTTTCCCTTTTTCTTTATGAGTGGATTTGAAGCCATCTTAGTAAGTGTTGCGCTCAGCATTGTCGGATTGTTTTTGATCGGAGCCTCCATCACCTTGTTTACCGGAAAAAATGTTTGGTACTCCGGATTTAGACAAGTGCTCTTTGGGTTGATAGCAGCCGCGATTACGTATGGAATCGGAACGTTGATTGGTGTTTCAATTACAGGATGACGAGCTATTGTTAATATTTTTCTTCCATAATTTTTAAAATCAATTCCGTTAGTCCCTTATACATGTAAAGGTCATGATCCCAGAACTTTGTATTTGATAGAATTTTAGGCACCGCACTATACGGGTCATTGTCTTTCCATGCAAGTTTCATAAAGTCTAACACTTCATCCGTATCAGATAATGGAATTGTTTCGCCTTTGTATTCGCCTTTGTAGAAAAGAATGAGCGCAGCCAGCGACTCTACAATGTTGACCGGTAGCTTTCCAATTCCTTGCACGTATTCCAAAAAAGAGGGGAATACACGAACCTTGAATTTTGAAATTGAGTTTAGAGAAATGGAAATCAATTCGTGACGGATATACGGATTGGCGAATCTTTCTAACACACTATTTGCAAATTCTTCCAATTCATCTTGAGGAAGGTCAAGCGTTGGAATGATTTCTTCAAAGATTGTTTGTGTTAGGAACGCACGCGTAGTTTTGTCTTCAACAGACTCCCTAACGGTGCGCAAACCCCTTAAGTAAGCAACGGGAACAAGCACAGTGTGCGCTCCATTTAATATTCTAACTTTCCGTGTACGATATGGCGTTTGGTCGGTTACAAACTTCACATCAAGCCCTGCCTTTTCGGTCGGAAACCTGTTGGCTACTTTCTCAGAACCTTCAATTACCCATAGGTGAAAAGGCTCAGCGGTAACAACCAAATTATCACTATACCCGAGTTCTTCCTGTATTTCACCAATGGTTTCCTTTGGGAAGCCCGGCACGATCCGATCTACCAGTGTATTACAAAAAGTGGTATGGACTTCAATCCATTCTTTGAACTCATCAGAAAGACTCCAATGGTTGGCATATTGTAAAATGGTTTCCTTTAGTTTCGATCCGTTCTTATCGATAAGTTCACACGGAATAATGATTAAAGCTTTTGTCGGGTCTCCACTAAAATGTTTGAAGCGATGATAGAGCAGGGCAGTAAGTTTTCCGGGAAAGCTACTGGCGAGGGTCTCCAGTGTATCACTTTCCTCAAAAGCAATACCGGCTTCAGTCGTATTGGAAATGATAAACTCCAGGCTTTCATTTTCTGCTGTTTTTAAAAACGCATTGTAGTCAAGATATGGATTCAATACGCCAACAACAGAATCGATTAAGCGAATGGTGCGGGTGGGTTTACCGTTTTCAATTCCATTAAGAATAACATGGTACAAACCATCCTGCTCATTGATTTGAGTAGCCATTCCTTGCGCAATCGGTTGGATGATTTGAACATTGCCATTGAAATCTGTTTTCTCGTTGAGGATATCAATTACCCAATCCGTGAATGCCCTTAAGAAATTTCCTTCCCCGAATTGCAATACTTTGACAGGTCTTACTGTAGTGATGTTTGCCGTTGAACGATTTAATTTTTTTAACATCTTTAGGACTTTTGAAAGTTGAAATAATTTTTTGCGTTGTGATAGCAAATGTCGGATACAATTTTGCCCAACCATTGCTCGTCCCAGGGGAGTTCACCGTTCTCTACATCCTGACCGATGAGATTGCAAAGGATTCTTCTAAAATATTCATGACGTGGAAAGGACATAAAGCTTCTGGAATCGGTCAGCATACCAATAAAGCAACTGAGCAAACCAAGGTTGGACAAAGTGTTCAATTGTTTTTCCATTCCATCTTTTTGATCGAGGAACCACCAGGCGGATCCAAATTGGATTTTACCTTTCACCGAACCATCATTGAAATTTCCGATCATGGTTCCCATCACTTCATTGTCGGCAGGGTTGAGGTTGTATAAAATTGTTTTCGCAAGTTGATCGGTACTG
The DNA here is from genome assembly GCA_041746855.1 of Cyclobacteriaceae bacterium. Classification (GTDB taxonomy): domain Bacteria; phylum Bacteroidota; class Bacteroidia; order Cytophagales; family Cyclobacteriaceae; genus JBGTGG01. Next base: position 6,789 of record JBGTGG010000278.1, read on the forward strand.
TCGAGGGCGTTTAAGAATTTTGATAACGCAACACTTTGAGAAAAATCACCAATGGAATCAAAGCCCGTGTCTGGACCAAGAATACCCAACATTCGTGCATTGGTGTTACGAAGTGCCCCCAAATGAAATTGTTGTACCCAACCATTGCGATGGTAAAGTCTGCCGAGTTCAAGCAAAACACAATATTTAAAATAGTGAACTTCACTAACCGGAACACTTTCGTTCGCAATTGCTTTGTTGAAGATATTGTTCAAATCAAATTTTAAACCGTCAGCAGGATAATAAAGTTGTTCAATTCCATGATCGGAAAGTTGGCAGCCGTTGGAATGGAAGTAATCGATCCGATTTTCCAGCGCAGCCATCAATGTTTCGTATGAGTTGATTTCAATCCCGGAAACGGTTGACAATTTTTCAATGTACTCCCGGTACGTTTCGCTTTCTATCGAATAAGCTTTGTCAGGCCGGAAGGCGGGACGGATAATGGTTGAAAAATTTTCCTTACTAATTTTTACATGGTGCTCAAGTGAATCAATTGGATCATCCGTGGTGCAGACCACTTCAACATTCATTTTCTTCAGAATTCCACGTGTGCTAAATTCTTCCGTTTGAAGTAAGGTAGACACATGGTTATAAATTTCAGTTCCACTCTTTTCATCCAGCAAATGGTCAATTCCAAAGTAGCGTTGCAATTCAAGATGGGTCCAGTGGTACAAGGGATTGCGCAGGGTATACGGAACGGTTGCGGCCCATTTCCCAAATTTTTCAATATCGGTCCGGCTTCCGGTAATATATTCTTCGGCAACGCCAAGGGTGCGCATGGCCCGCCACTTATAGTGGTCACCTTCCAACCAGATGGCGGTTAAGTTTTTAAATATTCTGTTATGGGCAATGTCTGCAGGGGACAAATGACAGTGGTAGTCTATTATCGGTAGCGGTTTTGCGTAGGTATGGTAGAGGGTTTTTGCGTAGTTGTTTCGAAGCAGGAAATCTTCATTTAGAAAGGTATGCGTTGTCAAAATTTTAATTTTATTGGTTGTTATTTTTTATTTCGCAGAGATGAATCCCGAATGATCAAAGTAGGTGTCAATACGATTTTTTGAGGCATAAACTTTTGATTGTTTGCCCGTGCCTGAAGTTGATCCAAAAACATTTCAGCAGCAGCATTGCCCATTTGCAAACTGTGTTGTTCCACAGATGTTAACGATGGGTCAGAGAAAGAAGAGAATACCTCATTGCTAAACCCAACAATGGCTACCTGATCAGGAACAGCAATTCTATTTTGCTTACACGCTTGTAAAGCACCCATTGCCCCCAGCGCACTTGCAGAGAAAATCCCATCAAATTGTTTTTTACTGTTGATCAATTTTTGTGTGCATTTCTTTCCGTCCTCCAACTGCATTCCGCTCTCCAGTACAAGTGATTCATCAAACGGAATTTTATATGCCGTCAAAGCTTCCTTATATCCCCTCAGCCTTTCGCGGTAAATGCTCACCTCTTCAATGCCGGTAAAGTGGGCAATGTGTTTGCATCCTTGTTGAATTAAATGCTCCACTGCTTTATAAGCACCTTGAAAGTCATCGATAACAACGTGCCCTACATCCAGGTCATCTTTTGCCCGATCAAAAAGGATTAATGGAATACCTTTTTGTTTTACTTTATTAAAGTGGCTGAAGTCCTTTGTTTCTTTAGCGAAAGAAGCGATGACTCCGTCTACCTGCGCGTTTAATAATGCTTCCACCGTTGCAACTTCTTTGTGGTAGTCTTCATGCGATTGACAGATCATTACATTGTAACCCGATTTATTGGCAATTTCTTCGATACCATACACCACCGAAGAAAAAAAGCTACGGTCTACATTCGGTACGATGATTCCTAAAATTTTACTTCTGCCATTTCGTAGGGCAGCGGCAATATGATTCGGTTGATAGTTTAATTTCTGTGCAATTTTCAATACCGCTTTTTTTGTGTCTTCGCTAATCCGTGGATGATCTTTTAAGGCACGCGAAACCGTGGAAGCTGTGATGTTGAGCTTCTTGGCAATATCATGAATGGTAACTTTCTCTTTTTTCATATACACGTGTTCATTCCTCATTGCTTGGTTTCCCAATGGTAGCCAAAATTCCGCCATCGACATATACGATTTGTCCGTTGACAAAATCGCTTGCTCTGGAAGCTAAAAATATAGCAGCACCTTTTAAGTCGTCAGGGTTTCCCCAACGGCTTGCTGGCGTTCTGTTAATAATAAATTCATTAAAGGGATGTCCATCAACCCGAATCGGTGCGGTTTGCTCCGTAGCAAAATAACCCGGGCCAATTCCATTTACCTGTATATTGTGTTTGGCCCATTCTGTTGCCAGGCTTTTCGTCAACATTTTAAGTCCACCTTTCGCAGCAGCATAAGCAGAAACCGTATTTCTTCCGAGCTCACTCATCATGGAACAAATATTAATAATTTTCCCGCTTTTGCGTTCAATCATTTTCTTTCCCACTTCACGCGACATTAGAAAAGGAGCAACAAGATCCACATCAATAACACTTTTGAAATCGGCAATCTCCATTTCTACCGCTGGGGTGCGTTTTATAATTCCTGCATTGTTGACAAGAATATCAATGGATCCGATTTCTTTTTCTATAGTTGAAATAGATTGCTTTACAGCTTCTTCGTTTGTTACATCAAACAAGTATCCATGAACATTATAGTTGCCCTTGCGATACGTTGCCAATGCCAATTCCATTTTATCTTTCGAATGACCATTGATAATAAGGGTAGCACCCGCATCACCAAGTCCCATGGCCATTGCCATGCCTAGTCCATGAGTTCCTCCTGTTATTAAAGCAACTTTTCCGGTTAAATCAAAAAGCGAATTTTCCATTAGCGTAATTCTTGTGGCTTTATTTGATCCATATCTCCGTAGTCAAGATTTTCACCCGCCATTCCCCAGATGAATGAATAGTTGGCGGTACCCACCCCACAATGAATGGACCATGGCGGGGAAATTACTGCTTGATTATTTTTCATCCAAATGTGGCGCGTTTCTTCGGGCTCGCCCATAAAATGACTCACCGTATTTCCTTCCGAAATGTTAAAATAGAAATAGGCTTCCATTCTTCGATCATGAACGTGTGGCGGCATGGTGTTCCAAACGCTTCCAGTTTTTAGTTCGGTGAGTCCCATCTGTAATTGACAGGATTGGACATTTGCCTGAATAATCAGTTTGCGAATGGTTCGATGATTCGCATTTTCACTTGACCCAAGTTCAACCGTTTCCGCAGACTCCAAAGAAGTTTTGGTAACTGGATAGGCGGTATGTGCAGGAGCAGAATTAAAATAAAACAATGCTGGATTTTCTTTTTGGTCAGAAGTAAATGATACCTCCTTTACACCTCTTCCTATATAGAGTGCTTCTTTATGATGTAATGTATAGGTCTGCCCATCGGCTTTGATGGTTCCGGTTCCGCCTACGTTAATGATTCCGATTTCCCTTCTTTCAAGAAAGAAATTTGCTTTCAATGTTTCGAAGGTTTCCAATACTATGGTTTTAGATACCGGTTTAATGCCACCTACGATCAGCCGGTCGTAATGCGTATAAACTAATTCAATTGCATTGTCTGTGAAAAGGCTTTCAATTAAAAATTCTTTACGAAGTTGTTGGGTACCGAATTGTTTAACCTGGCTGGGGTGTATGGCGTATCGAATTGATGTGTTTAGCATAATTGTAATGTAATCGTTTGCGCAAAATGTGTCAAATGTATGAAGTTACGAAACATTTGAGAGCTATATGTTTTAAAATAAAACCTTCTGTGAGGGTAAATTTGTGTTTTTTATTTGGTCGATTCAAATATAGTTCATAAAATGCAATCGATTGCGCATAATTCACATAAAATTTTAATTTATGAAAATTTTTAGACCGGGTATAGTCCTTATAATTTCTTTAGCCTGTTGTTTGTCAGTTCATGCACAAAGTGATCCCTGGCAGGAAGCAAAGCAGATTGAGAAACGAATCATCGCACCTGTTTTTAAAAATCAGGATTTCAACATTGTAGATTTTGGAGCAGTTGGTGATGGCATTACGGACTGTTCGAATGCTTTTAAAGAAGCAATAACAAAATGCAATGCTGCCGGTGGTGGTCGGGTAATAGTAACCGCGGGTAAATTCTTTGTGGGTGGCCCCATCCATTTAAAGAGCAATGTGAATCTACATATAGAAAAGGAAGCAACTGTTTTGTTTACGCGCGATACCAAAAAATATCTTCCGCAAGTATTAACACGATTTGAAAGTGTTGAATTGATGAATTATTCTCCTTTTATATATGCCTATGAGCAAGAGAATATTGCCATAACAGGCGAGGGGATATTGGATGGTAATAGCAATGAGGAGCATTGGTGGCCCTGGAAACTCAAGCAAGAGGCCAATGAGCGGTTAAAGGAAATGGCCGAAAAAAATATTCCTGTTTCGGAACGGATTTTTGGTGAAGGGGATTTTTTACGTCCCAATTTTGTGCAGCCGTATAAGTGCAAGAATATTCTGATTGAAGGGGTAACCATAAAGAATTCTCCCATGTGGATTTTAAATCCTGTGTTGTGTACCAATGTTACGATCAGGAATGTAACGGTTATCAGTCATGGCCCCAATAGTGATGGCTGCGATCCGGAGTCTTCAAAAGATGTATTAATTGAGAATTGCTTTTTCGATACGGGTGATGATTGCATTGCCATAAAATCCGGACGCGATCATGATGGAAGGCGCGTGAATGTATCAAGCGAAAATATAATTATCCGTGGTTGTACGATGAAAGATGGTCATGGCGGTGTTGTTATTGGAAGCGAAGTATCCGGGAATGTGCGCAACGTTTTCGCGGAAAACTGTGAAATGAGCAGCCCGAATTTGGACCGTGCACTGCGTATCAAATCCAATTCGAAACGCGGAGGAATTGTAGAGAATATTTATATGCGAAATGTAAAAGTAGGCGAGGTAAAGGATGCGGTAATTCGCATTAATATGTTTTATGCAAATGAAACAGGAGATAATCACCCGCAGGTGCGGAATGTTTTTGTCTCCAACATGACGAGCAAGAAATCAAATTATGCCATTCGCATTGAAGGGGAGGAAGATTTTCCTGTAGAAAATATTAAAATAGAGAACTGCTCATTTGATAATGCGACAAAGGAAAACTTATTGACGGGAGTAAAGAAGCTCTCCTTAAAAAAAGTGAAAGTGAACGGTAAGCGTGTTAAAGCGCCAACAAAATAAATTCACCATGAAATTAAAACTATTTTTATCAGGATGTATCGCGATGATGATAGCCTGTTCATCTCCTGAGAACAAAGAGTTTCCTAAAACATTTTCCATAACGGTAGGGAATGCATTGGATAGTGAACGTGAAAGTAGTTTGGTATCCGTTCTGCTAAGTGATATCAAATCAAAATATGCTGATTTCAATCCGCAGGCATTTGTTGTTTTTGATAATGACATCGAAGTACCCAGCCAGTTTGGTAAAAATGATCAGGGCAAAGAAAGTGTGCTTTTTGTTTTGGAAAAACTTGGTGCGCACGAATCAAAATCAATTACGATACGCTATCATCCGGAAGGGGAAAATCAACACGAATACCCGAAGCTTACGCAAGCAGAACTTTCGCATAAAGTTGGTGGCCAATGGAAGGAACGCGAGTATTTCGAAGGCGAGTTTAAGAATGTTGATTTTTTACGCGTTCCCCCTGAACATAAAGACCACTCCTGGTTTATTCGGTATGAAGGACCGGGTTGGGAATCGGATCAAGTGGGCTATCGGTTTTATCTGGATCAACGCAATGCCACGGATGTATTTGGAAAAAAAGTTTCGGAGCCTGTGTTGCAAAACGTAGGCTTGGATGGATTTGATTCCTATCACCAACCTTCCTATTGGGGAATGGATGTGATGAAAGTTGGTAAGTCGTTGGGGGTCGGTTCTATTGGAATGCTGGTGGATTCAATTGCTGACCGGGTTGAAAAAACGGATAGTGTTACTGCTAAGATCACTGAAAATGGAGTACTCTTTTCCTCCATTGAAACAAATTATTATGGTTGGAAAACAAAAGCCGATACACTTGATGTGAAATCATTGTTGTCGATCCATGCGGGTACCCGGCTGACGCATGAAGTGTTATCGTTATCCAACGATTCGGATTTGCTCTGCACGGGATTGGTGAAAGATGAGAAAGGAAAACTATTTACCAAAGCTCCCACTACGGGAGGCTATGGATATATTGCAACCTATGGACAGCAAAGTTTAAACAATGACAACCTTGGAATTGCAGTCTTGTTTAGCACTTCCAATTTCATTGATTTTTCTACCGATAAGTTTAGCCACATTGTCAAACTAAAATCCAATTCTGGTGTATTGGATTACTACTTCTTAGCAGCATGGGAAGGAGAAACCAAAGGAATTAAAACAGAAGCTCAGTTTTTAGAATACCTGGATCAGGTTATAGAAGAGCTTTCAAACCCGATTACTATTGCTATAGAATAGTTTTTTAAAAGATATAAAAACTGCCCTTAAAACTTTTATTATCAAGTCAACGCGTAATTAAATTAAGAATGCCATGAGATATATTTTTTTAATCCTGATCTGCATTCAGAATTTAAGTTGTGCCCAACGTACTGTATCAACGTCCAATAATGAACCGATTGCCTTTCCCGGTGCGGAAGGCTTTGGAAAATATGCGACCGGTGGAAGGGGCGGTGCGGTGTATGTGGTTACGAATTTAAACGACAATGGTGAAGGTAGTCTTCGGGATGCAATCCAAAAGCACGGCCCTCGGATCATAACATTTGCAATCTCAGGAACGATTGCACTTGAATCGGATTTAGTAATCAATAATAATGACATCACCATTGCTGGACAGAGCGCACCGGGTGATGGAATTTGTATTCGCAACTATCAAATGCGCTTAAGTGCCGATAATATTATCATTCGTTATCTCCGTTTTCGGTTGGGAGACGAAAAGCGAGTGCAAGGCGATGCGTTTAGTGGACGAGGATGCACGAATGTGATCATCGATCATTGCTCCGTTAGTTGGGGAACGGATGAGTGTGCATCATTTTATGACAATGAAAACTTCACAATGCAATGGTGTATAATTTCGGAAAGCTTGAACGCATCGCTCCATGAAAAAGGAGACCATGGGTATGGCGGAATATGGGGAGGAAAAAACGCTTCTTTCCATCACAATTTAATTGCACATCACAATAGCAGGATGCCCAGGTTTAGTGGTTCATCCACAACCCCTAACGGACCGGAAGAGTTGGTTGATTTTAGAAACAATGTTATTTACAATTGGCTGCAAAATAATGTGTATGGCGGTGAGAAGGGAAGATATAATGTTGTAAGCAACTATTACAAACCCGGCCCGGCAACAACTAAAAGTAAGCGCGAACGTCTTATCAACCCATCGGAACCCTATGGTTCATTTTTTTTAGCCGGCAATTTTCTCGATGGTTTTGAATTTATTTCTGCAAATAACAAAGAGGGGGTAGTAGCCGAAATGCCAGAGGCATTGTTAGTATCAGCACCTTTTCAAGTTACATCTGTAACTACGGAGTCAGCGGAAGAAGCCTTCCAAATGGTTTTGAAAACAGCGGGGGCAAGTTTAAAAAGAGATGCGATTGATGCACGAATTGTAAAAGAAGTATGGGATGGGATGGCTGCCTATGGGCCGGAGAAGGATGGGATCATTGATTCACAACAGGATGTTGGTGGTTGGCCGCTGCTTACTTCATCCGGGTTTCGTGAAGACTTAGATTCAGATGGCATGGCCGATCAGTGGGAAAAGGAACAGGGATTGGACCCTACCGATAAAGCTGACGCATCGAAAAATACCCTTCACCCAATTTACACCAATATCGAAGTCTATTTAAATAGCCTGCTTGACTAAGCCCCCTTAGGGGTGATATGCGTAATCGTTTGCGCATTTTGCATCAAAAAAGTGTAGTTGTCTTACGCTAGGTCACCAAATGTAATTTTACATAAAGACTCAATACTGCTCAAAAACAACGTTATGTGTATTTTTTTGCAAATATATTTTGGTGAATTCGGAATTAAGATTTAATATGCAATCGATTGCGCATATCACTCTACTATTGCACAATTAGTTAGTCAAAAACTTACATAACCAAACTTAAAATTCTTACCGAATGAAGAAAATTGTACGAATGGTCAAACCCACCGCAGTGTTGATTCTGGTTGCGCTGTTGGTAAGTACTTCAGCCTTGTTCGCCCAAACCCGCAATGTTACCGGAACTGTAAAAGATTCCGGGAACAACGAAGCGTTGCCAGGCGTAACAGTTGTTGAAAAAGGAACCAGTAATGGAACAGTAACGGATGGTGATGGTCGCTTCACGATCTCCGTTTCAGAAGGTGCAACGCTGCAGTTTACGTTTATTGGAATGGCGCCAAAGGAAGTTGCCGTTGGAAATCAAACCACTTTTGAAGTTTTGATGGATGCGGATGTTCAGCAACTCGATGAAGTTGTAGTAGTTGGTTATGGAACCGTAAAGAAATCAGATTTAACCGGTTCTGTTGCTTCCATTGGTGGAGATGATTTACGTAAGGTCCCTGTAGCAACAGTGGCTGAATCATTGACCGGAAGATTGGCTGGTGTTCAAGTTACAACCACAGAAGGTTCGCCCGATGCAGAAATCAATATCCGGGTTAGAGGAGGTGGATCCATCACTCAGGACAACGCCCCACTATATATCGTGGATGGTTTTCCTGTTGCCACAATATCGGACATTAGTACTTCTGACATCAAAACAATAGATGTTTTGAAGGACGCTTCTTCAACAGCCATCTATGGATCTCGTGGTGCCAACGGGGTAGTGATTATCACAACAAAAGGTGGAACCGCAGGCAAGCTTTCTGTTAGTTTCAACTCTTTTTATGGTATCAGAAAGATTGCCAAAACATTGGATGTGCTGGAGCCTAGTGACTATGTAAATTGGCAATATGAATATACTGTACTTAGACGTGGTATAGATAACTTGGACTCCTATGAAGACTATTTTGGTGCGTATCAGGATAGGGATCTCTATTCAGGACTAAGAGGGAATGACTGGCAACGCCAGGTATACGGTCGGACAGGATATACCTTCAGTAATGATTTAAGTGTACGCGGAGGAAGCGATAAGTTAACCTACTCTATAAACCTTGCTAACTTTAATGAAAAGGCAATCCAGATTGGATCAGATTATAACCGTAACAACATCACTGTAAGAGTGAACAACAAGCCGAATGATAAAATTGATATCGGCTTTACCTTGCGTTACTCCGAGACCCAAATCAATGGAGGGGGTGCCAATGAACAAAACGAGGCATCATCGGCTGATTCACGATTGAAACATGTCGTTACGTATTCACCCATTCCAATTGCAGGAATCTCAACAGGGGATACCGATCCGGACATTGCCAACAATTTGATCAATCCAATTATAGCAACGGATGATAACCAACGTTATCAAGAACGCCAGAACTATAATATGGGAACAACATTTGGATGGAATATTATCGAAAACCTCCAGTGGAGAAGTGATTTTGGCCTGGAAAATTATTTTTATGATGATAGTCGGTTTTATGGATTGACAACCTATTACGTCTCCAATACACCTGCAGCAGAAAATCAAGACCAACCTGCTATGATTGTTCGTGACCGCAGGCAAGCACGCTATCGTAACACGAATACATTGAGCTACGATTTCAAGAAATACCTGGGTGCCGACCACAGTGCAAGGTTCATGATTGGTGAAGAAATGTTAAAAACGGTAACCAGTGAAAAAACCTCCGTTATTCATGGATTTCCGACTCTATTCACTTTTGAAGAAGCCTTTAAACTAACTTCGCAGGGGAAGCCTCAATCCGTCAACAATTTTTACCAACCGGATGACAACTTGCTTTCTTTCTTTGGCCGGTTAATGTATGAATACAAAGGAAAATACCTATTGACAGCCACCTACCGAGCGGATGGGTCAAGCAAATTTTTAGCGGATAACCGATGGGGGTATTTTCCTTCCGCAGCATTAGCCTGGAAGGTATCTGAGGAATCATTTATGACAGGAACAAGCAATTGGTTAGACAACCTGAAAGCACGCTTAAGTTTTGGTACTGCGGGGAACAACAACATTCCGGGAGGACAAACTTCTCAGGCATTTGTTTCATCAAACACGGCTTGGATCAATGGCTTTGATAGTTATTGGGCACCCTTTAGTACGTTGGCAAATCCTGACTTAAAATGGGAAACAACTACAACAAGAAATGTTGGTGTTGATTTTGGATTATTGAAGGGCCGGGTTACTGGTACGTTGGATGTATACTTAAACAATACAAAGGATCTGTTGATTCCATTTCCTATCCCTGGAAGTGGGTATGTTGATCAGTTTCGAAACATAGGAGAAACCCAAAACAAAGGTTTTGAAGCTGCTATAAATTATATCGCTATCGATAAGGCTGACTACGGTTTGAATTTCTCATTCAACATCAGTATGAACCGAGGCAAAGTAGTTTCACTGGGTGGGTTAAATGAAATGCTACAGTCAAGTACTTGGGCTGGAACGGCTGTCCCGAATGACTTTCTGGTTCGTCCGGGGCTGCCTGTGGGGATGATGTATGGCTACCAACATGCAGGAAGATATGAAGTTTCTGATTTCGAAGGCTACGATAATGCTACCAATAATTGGATTTTGAAAGCAGGTGTTCCTGATGGAAGTGCAGTGGTTGGTGACAACGTACCGGGTATGCTAAAACTGGTTGACCGAAATGGTGATGGAAAAATTACAATAGATGACCAGACCATCATTGGTAATGCTAACCCAAAGGCTATTGGTGGATTCGTGTTGAATGGATATGCGTATGGTTTTGATTTGACAGCAGCGTTCAATTATAGTTTTGGCAACGATATCTATAACGCCAATAAAATTGAGTACACGACAGCCCCCCAAAATGTTCAGTATAGAAATTTTATTTCAATGATGGGTGAAGGTGAACGCTGGACCAATATTGATCCTGCTTCTGGACTTCCTATTACAGATCCAGCCGCGTTGGCAGCATTGAATGCCAATACTACGATGTGGTCTCCGTATATGGATAGACCCATCTTTAGTGATTGGGCTGTGGAAGATGGTTCGTTTGTTCGTTTGAATACACTTACGCTCGGATACACTGTGCCAAATTCCATTACCTCCAAAGCAAAAATTTCGAGCTTGAGGTTTTATTTAACCGGATACAATGTTTTCGTGATTACAAATTATTCCGGATTTGATCCTGAGGTTTCTACTCGAAGAAAAACGGCTTTGACTCCTGGTGTGGATTACTCCGCGTACCCGCGTAGCAGACAATTGGTTTTTGGTTTGAACCTGAATTTCTAAAGATTAACACATGAAAAAAATAATATATATAATGGCAATAGGAATTGGAAGCGTGTTAACAGCATGCACTGACTACCTTGAAACGCCTACAAAATCATCCTTGGATGAGCAAGTTATTTTCTCAACCCCGGACCTTGCCAAAGGAGCCGTGGACGGGATCAAAGTTTGGTTTGGGCAAACCAACTCGTATCGTGGCAGGTTTTTGCCCTACTATGGACTAAACTCTGATATAGAGTGGTTTAATAATTCCCACAATTCAGGGGCGAATACTGATTTGGTTGTGTACGATTCAAAGCCAAATAATACGACCATGAATACGGCCAACAATGCATGGGCAATGATGTATTCAGGCATTGAGCAAGCAAACCTTTGTATCCGCGGCCTTCGCACCTATGGGGATATTGCACCCGGAACGGAATTAGGATATTTACTTGGTGAGGCACTGACGCTGCGCGCAGTATATTATGCCGACTTGGTAAGAGGATGGGGCGATGTCGTTCCCCGGTTTGACCCGATTACAACAAACACGATATACATACCAAAAACGAGCCGTGATGAAATTTATAAGCAATTGATTGCTGATTTAGGTGAAGCTACGGAACTGGTTCCGTGGCCAAATGAAACAGCTGCAACCGGCAATGTGGAAAGAATTAACAAAGCTTTTGTAAAAGGATTTCGTGCACGCTTAATGTTGGCTGCAAGTGGATATTCACAATACCCAGATGGAATTCGCCAAAGTACAGACCCTGAATTATCTGTAGCCAATATGTATCCCCTTGCACTACAAGAATGTATGGATATCATTGAACGCTATGGAGAAGCAAAACTTCCTTCTTTTGAAAGAGTCTTTCGCGATTTAAATGAAGAGAAACTCTCAGCTTCAGGGGAATCCCTCTGGGAAATTCCTTTCGCTGAAGGAAGGGGGCGTATGCATTATACATTTGCAGTTCGTCATCGATCATCTGATCAACACACACAACAACCGCAAGGAGGTGTTGCAGGGCCTTTGCCTACTGTGTTTTACGACTTTGATGAGAAAGATACAAGACGGGATGTAACCTGTGTTCCTTACGAATGGGGAACTGCTGTTCAAGGCTTTGCAAAACAACAATTGACAAACCTTGATGTCTGGGCATTTGGTAAATTCCGATATGAATGGATGGACCGCTTAGTTACGTCTACCAATGATGATGGAATCAACAAAGTTTACATGCGCTATGCAGAGGTTGTGTTGATGGCAGCAGAAATCAACAACCAATTAACAGGCCCGGGTGCTGCTGCTCCATATTTGAAGATGATCAGGAGGCGTGCTTTTAAGGCTGCCGATTGGCCAGCAAAAGTGGATGCCTATGTAGACGGATTAGCAACTTCTGATGCCATGTTCAATGCCATTGTTGATGAACATAAATTTGAGTTTTGTGGTGAAATGCTTCGCAAGGAAGCACTTATTCGATGGGATTTGCTTAAGGATAAAATGGATGAAGCAAAAATTAAAATGGACAACCTCAGAAATCTTACGGGTGAGTATGCCGATGTACCGGCAACACTTTATTACCGATATGCACCCGATGGGGAATCACTGGAAATTTTTGGATTGAATAGGGGCGAGACCACTCCTCCTGTCGGTGATGAATGGACTTCTGTAAATTACATTAATCCCACCAGAATTGCCGATGCGAAGATCGAATCAATATATGCGCAGGATCCCAACACCAGACAGTTTTGGCCGATTTGGGAAGTATTCATTAGCAATAGCAATGGTACCTTGGTAAATGATTATGGTTATTAATAAAATGATGAACATGAAAAATCAAATAATAAATATAGGATTGATGTTCTTGCTGTTTGGCACCCTGTCAATGGTGTTCACAGCTTGTGATGATAATATCGATCCATTGATAACAGAATTGGATTTTGATCGTGAGCTTTCACCCATTGGTTTAGAAGGAGCCATCAGGAATCAAATCGAAATAGAATTGGATTGGAAAGTTGATAATGATGTTGATCATTACGTAGTAGAGTTTAGTGAAGATAGCCTGGAGTTTAATTCGATTATCAGGACCCTTACTGTCATGCCAAACGAATTACCCGTTACTGAGTCATTTTTTGGGAATACGCGTTATTCTGCTCGGGTAAAAGCAATTAGTACTGATGGTAAGGATGATTCAAAATGGTCGGCAATTACGCTACGTACTTCGCCTGAGAACATTATGCTTCCGTTCGTGCCAAGTGATGACGCAGGAATAACGGAAGTAACCGTAAAATGGCCAGCTGGCCAACAAGCAACCCGCTTCGTGATCACACCTGGAGATATAGAACGCGCGATTACAGCTGGTGAAGTTGCAAATGGAGAAGCTACCATCACAGGTCTTGATTACTATACGGTTTACAACATTAAGATGTTAGCAGGTAACAGCCAACGAGGAAACTTAAACGCTAAAACCTTAATGGATCCGGATTGTCCAACATGTATCAAATTAAATCCGGGTGGTGATATCAGTGCTGCGGTTGATGCTGCACCTGATGGCGCCATATTAGTACTATCTTCTGGTGTTTATCCAGAGCAGGGTTCAATTGATGTTGCAAAATCAGTAACCTTACGTGGGGCTTTATACTATGATCGGCCGGAAGTTTATGGACAAATAACCAGCGCTGCAACTGTTGCTTCCATTGAAGTGTCTGATATTCATTTTCGAGGTGATGCTGCGTCTTCTTTAGGACAGTTTTTTAACTCAATTTCCGGATTGAATTTGACGAATCTTACGATTGAAGGTTGTGAAATTAGCAGGTATAATAACGGCTTAATTTATAATAATGTATCTGGAATTTTTGGAACAATAACTGTCTCAAACAGCTACATCCATACCATGGCGGGTAGTGGAGGTGATGGAATAGATTTTAGGAGTGGTACGATTGGTTCACTTAATGTAATCAACTCTACTTTTGCTAATGGTTTCCGTAGCTTTCTTCGCATGCAAGTAGCCTGTGCGGTAAGCTTTAGTAATTCAACCTTCTATGCCATCTCTATTATCGACAACAGTAATAACAATGGTATATTCCGTATGAATAAATCAGCTGGAGGTTCCTTCGAAGTTAAAAATTCTTTGTTTGTTGAGACTGGAGTTATGGCACCAAATACCGCTCAGGCTGGTAATTTCTGTAGACAAGATTCGTATATGGTTGATTCGCCTACCTATTTAAATAATAACATTTATAACTGTCACAATATTTTTGTAGGAATTTATACTACACCATCATCAGTCAGTGCAACCGAGTTGGATCCTGGTTTTGTTGATGCTGCAAATGGTGATTTCACAGTTACAAATCTAAATTTGAAAGATCGCAAAGTAGGCGACCCAAGATGGTTACAATAAGTTTGGTTATTTGGTTAAAAGGGTGTGGGGTTTCCTCGCACCTTTTTTTTAATTTTTAAATAATAATAAAGTGATGATCAAGTGTGGAAAGACAGTTGTAATTCTACTATCTATTTTTTTTGCGGCCTGCCAATCGGATCCGGAGCCTGCAAAAGAAGATTTGCCTATTGCTGTTGTTGAAGACGCATTCGCATTTCCGGGTGTTGAAGGATTTGGGAAGGATGCAACCGGTGGGCGTGGAGGAAAAGTAATTTTTGTTACTAATTTAAATGATACCGGAACCGGAAGTTTTCGTGCTGCTGTAACCGCCTCAGGTGCGCGTATTGTTGTTTTTAAAGTCTCCGGAAATATTGAGTTGAAAAGTAGAATCAACATTACGAATGGTAACTTAACCATTGCTGGCCAAACTGCCCCAGGTGATGGCATCTGTATTCAAAATTATGAAGTAGTATTATCGGCATCCAATATCATTGTTCGCTTTATGCGTTTTCGTTTAGGTGATTTGTTTGAACAGGAAACCGATGCAATCTGGGGACGGTATCAGCGCAACATCGTGCTTGACCATTGCTCGATGAGCTGGTCGGTTGATGAAGCTGCATCTTTTTATGCTAATCAAAATTTCACAATGCAATGGTGTATACTTTCTGAAAGCCTGAATGAATCGTTTCATGGAAAAGGTGATCATGGGTATGGTGGAATCTGGGGTGGGGATAAAGCTACTTTCCATCATAATTTATTAGCACACCACAATAGCAGAAACCCACGCTTCAATGGCGGAGGCCGTCCTGGAATAAACAACGGTCCGTATCTGAACGAACATGTGGATTATCGAAACAATGTGATTTATAACTGGCGTGGCAATAGTGCATACGGTGGCGAAAATGGAAACTATA
This sequence comes from Cyclobacteriaceae bacterium, assembly GCA_041746855.1. GTDB lineage: Bacteria > Bacteroidota > Bacteroidia > Cytophagales > Cyclobacteriaceae > JBGTGG01. The sequence goes on from JBGTGG010000278.1 coordinate 22,449, forward strand.
ATATCGTGAACAATTATTACAAACCGGGCCCTGCTACACCGGCTTCGAAAAACAAGCGCATCATGGAAGTTAGCAGGGAAACCAATGTTGACTATGCTCCTGGTTATGGAAAGTTTTTTATAACAGGAAATTTCGTTTCAGGAAACACAACGGTAACCACCGACAACTGGAATGGTGGCGTTGACTATGCTTCCGGTGTAACCAAAACTTTAGCACAACTTACTGCAGCTATTGAATCAGATATTGATACCGAGCACACGGCTGATGAAGCTTTTGAATCCGTATTGCAGTATGCCGGAGCGAGTTTGGCAAGAGATGCTGTTGATGCACGCGTTGTGGATGAAGTTCGGAATGGAACGGCAACTTTCAATGGATCAAAAACCGGGTATCCGGGAATTTTGGACAGTCAGGCGGATGTTGGTGGATGGCCTGTGTTAACAAGTCTTGTGGCACCAATCGATACGGATAATGATGGAATGCCTGACGATTGGGAAATTGAAATGAAACTTGACCCTACTGTGGCGAATGCGAATGGAAGAGATTTAAGCACTGCGTACGATAACATTGAGGTGTATATCAATAGTTTGGTAGCAGATATTATCGAAGCTCAAGTTGAGAAATGATGAATAAAAAATTTTTAATAGGAATCATTTTAGTTTTACTAATGGGTTCTTTTCAATCAACCACACAGAACATCACCGTTTATTTGATCGGTGACTCCACCATGTCGATTAAAGATACCAAAGCATATCCCGAAACAGGTTGGGGGATGCCGTTTGTTTTTTTCTTTGATGAATCAGTGATGGTTGATAATCGCGCCATGAATGGAAGAAGCACCAAGACTTTTATTTCGGAGAATCGTTGGCAACCGGTTGCTGATAGTTTAAAGGAAGGGGATTATGTTTTTATTCAATTTGGGCATAATGATGAATCAGTAGAAAAGAAAGAACGATACACAACACCTGAACAATACAAAACAAACATTGAGTTGTTTATCAAACAAACGAGAGACAAGAAGGCAACGCCAGTTTTACTAACACCGGTAGGAAGAAGAAGATTTGATAAAGAAGGCAAGGTATTGGAATCACATGAAGTGTATTCTAAAATTGTGCGTGAAATTGCAAGCGAACAAAAAGTAGCATTCATCGACCTTGATAAAAAAAGCCAGGAGTTGTATCAACAATTTGGTGATGAAGATTCTAAGCTTTTGTTTTTGCAGTTGAAACCTGGCGAACATCCCAACTATCCTGAAGGACGTGATGACAATACACACTTCAATGAATTGGGAGCCCGCCTGATTGCACAGATCGTACTTGAAGAGATTGGGAATTTAAAACTCGAACTTGCAGACCGGATTGTTAAACGGGATTCTAAATAAGGTTTTGTGAATATCCGTTTTAATTTTAAACCATTACTTCAGTAAAGATTACAACGGACTACATCCCTGCGGAAAATTTGTTTTCTATGTAAAAACTTCTCTTTCAAACATGGATAATTGCTTTATGCACTTCAATGTTTGCCAAAGCACCAAAAGCTATGTGGTTAAAGATTATGAAAATCATTTATTTTATTTCTTACAAAGAGACACCGCGCTTCCACGGAATAAAATCATTCTGATTTAACTCCATCGCTTTTGTTTTGACTTCACCACTTGCGAGTTTTATGATAAACTCGAACATCTCTTCACCTACTTCTTCAATACTTTTCGTCCCTTCAATTACCGGTCCGGCATTTACATCAATAATATCAGACATGCGCTGCGCCAGTTTAGTGTTGGATGAAATTTTAACCACTGGTGCAATCGGATTTCCTGTAGGTGTTCCGAGTCCGGTGGTAAACAAAATTATCGATGCTCCCGCACCGGCCATAGCGGTTGTGCTTTCAACATCATTGCCCGGTGTACACAAAAGATTCAATCCTGGTTTCGTTACATACTCACCATAGTCCAACACATCCGCAACAGGGGAGGTACCCCCCTTTTTTGCGGCTCCTGCCGATTTCATCGCATCGGTGATCAGGCCATCTTTAATATTGCCGGGTGAAGGGTTCATATCAAAACCAGAACCGGAAGCAACCGCTGCATCGGAATAGGCACGCATCAGCTTTATGAATTTTTGCGCTGTATTTTCGTCATTGGTACGGTTGATTAGCTCTTGCTCAACACCGCACAGTTCCGGAAATTCAGATAGAATTGAAGAACCTCCAAGGGCTGCAATCAAATCAGAGACATGGCCAACGGCTGGGTTAGCAGAAATTCCGGAGAATCCATCCGATCCGCCACACTCTAAGCCAATCTTGAGTTTGCTCAATGGAGCGGGTGTACGTTTTAATGTATTGGCTTTTGTTAATGCGATAAAAGTTTGTTGAATGGCTTTTGTCAACAATTCCTGTTCGGTTCCTTCTTTTTGCTGTTCCAACCAGATCACCGGTTTCGAAAAGTTCGGATTCAGGTTGTTTAGTTTTGATTGGAGTATGCTCATCTGGGCATTTTGACAACCAAGACTTAAAATAGTAGCACCTGCAACATTCGGGTTATGTATATAACCCGCAAGCAATGCACACAAGGCTTCAGAGTCCTGGCGGATACCACCACACCCACCTTCGTGCGTCAGGAATTTTATTCCATCGATATTTTCAAAAATGGGTTCCGGTTTTTTTGACTCGACCGCTTCAAATGTCAACGTGCTGATACCGTCTGATTTTCCTTCACGGTGAAGGGCTACCAAATCTCTTACATACTCTTTATACGGATTTGTTTTTCCAAACCCAAGTGATTCTTCAAACGCCTCACGGATCACGTTTACATTTCTATTTTCACAAAAGACCATGGGGATAACCAACCAATAATTGGCAACACCTACTTGTCCATCGGTGCGTTGATAACCATTGAACGTTTTGTTTTTCCATCGCGAAACATCCGGGGCATTCCATTGAATACTTTTTTCTTTTTCGTTATAAGCCGAAGCTTCATGGTGGACATTTTGAGTAGTGATTACACCACCCTGAACAATTTTCTGCGTGGCCTTCCCAACCAGAATTCCATACATTTTGATTTCATCCCCGGATTCCAGGGCATTTTCGGAAAACTTGTGTTTGGCCTGCACTGCTTCCTGTAGTTGAAAAGACGTGCCATTGATGCTAATATTTTCCCCTTTCGGTAAATCCGACAAGGCAACAAATACATTGTCTGCTGGATGAATTTTTAAAAATTTGTTTGACATATAGTTAAAAGCCGTATATTGTGCAATCGATTGCGCAATGTAATCATATTTTCATTCGGAAAAACTATAATACCAAGAAAAAATGCCTGATTTGACACCTTCTTTTGTCGATTCGCTTTTTAGCCTCAAAGGCAAGACAGCCATTATTACAGGTGGAACAGGTGTTTTAGGAGCCTCCATGGCGGAAGGGTTGGCCAAAGCAGGGGCAAATATTGTAATCCTTGGCAGAAGGGAAAATGTTGCGCAACAAGTTGCTTCAACGCTGACTTCTTTTGGAATTAAGACGCTTGCTGTTCAGGCAGACGTCCTTGATGAAGGGCAATTGAAAGTAGCTTTGCATAGGGTGGTCAATACCTTTGGATCGGTTGAAATTTTAGTGAACGCAGCAGGAGGAAATATGCCCAAAGCAGTGGTGACACCCACTACCGAGTGGGCAGACCTGGATATGGATGCGTATTCGGAAGTGATCAATTTAAATCTTCAAGGCACCGTTCTTCCTTCTAAGATTTTTGGAGCTGCAATGGCAAAGCAAAAAAATGGAGTGATTATAAACATCGCATCAGTCGCATCCTTACTTCCGCTTACACAAGTGGCAGCCTATTCACAAGCAAAGTCAGCGATCACAAATTTCACACAATGGCTGGCCGTTGAAATGGCGTCCAAGTATGGTGAAGGAATTCGTGTCAATGCGATTGCTCCCGGTTTCTTTTTAGCGGAGCAAAACCGCAAGCTATTACTGAACGATGATGGATCGTATACTGCTCGTGGAAACAAGGCTATACAGAAAACTCCTTTTGGAAGATTTGGAAATCCCGAAGAATTAAATGGCACCTTAATTTGGCTGTGTTCGAATGCTGCTAACTTTGTTACGGGGGCTGTTGTTCCTGTTGATGGAGGTTTCACAGCATGTAGTGGAGTATAAATTTTAAAACAATAAACAATCAAAATAAACTATGAATCGAGTTGTAACCTTTGGTGAAATTATGCTCAGGTTGGCTACACCTGGCTATTTACGTTTTTCTCAAGCTACAGAATTTGAAGCCACCTATGGTGGGGGGGAAGCGAACGTTGCAGTATCACTTGCGAACTATGGCATTCCTGCAAGTTTTGTTACCGCACTTCCGAAAAATGATATTGGTGATGCAGCGATTGCTTCCCTTCGTTCGCATGGTGTGGATACCTCCTACATCCAAAGAAGTGGTGATCGTGTTGGAATTTATTTTCTGGAAGCGGGTGCTGTGAGCAGGGCAAGCAAAGTTATTTATGATCGGGCGAATAGCGCATTAGCTGAAATTAAAAAAGGTACAATTGATTGGGATAAAGTATTTGATGGCGCCAATTGGTTTCACTGGACGGGTATTACACCGGCTGTATCAGAAGGCGCTGCCGCAGTTTGCTTAGAGGCGTGTGAAGAAGCTTCTAAAAGAGGAATCACCGTTTCCACTGATTTAAATTATCGCAACAAACTTTGGAAGTATGGCAAGAAAGCAGGGGAGGTAATGGAACAATTGGTTCAACATTGCGATATTATTCTCGGCAACGAAGAAGATGCAGACATGGTGTTTGGTATCAAACCTGAGGGTGTTGATGTAACCGCAGGACATGTAGAAGGCGCAGCATTTGAATCTGTAGGTAAACAAATGATGGAGCGTTTTCCGAAAGCAAAGAAAGTAATCATTACATTAAGAGGATCGATTAGTGCCAGTCATAACTCCTGGTCGGGTGTACTTTGGGATGGCAAAAAATTGTATGAAGCACCAACCTATCAGATCACACACATCGTGGATCGTGTTGGTGGTGGTGATTCTTTTATGGGGGGATTGATCTACGGATTGATCACCTATCCAACCGATGACCAAACAGCCCTTAACTTTGCTGTGGCTGCTTCGTGTCTGAAGCACACTATTCAGGGTGACTTTAATTTGGTTACTGTTGATGAAGTGGTGAAGTTGATGAAAGGGGATGCATCCGGAAGGGTTTCCCGGTAAGGGAACCATTAAGGTATCCATGTAGATTTCATCGGACACAAAATTTTTTAGTAATAGATGCTGAAGTTATGCCCTGTAAGGGCAATATGTTTGTAGAAATAATTTTAGATTAAAAGTAAAACCCTGTAGGGGTGATATGCATAAAAGGGAGTTTTAAAAATGGAAAATACAATTATTGAAAAGATGGAGAAAACAGGGATGATTCCTGTTTTCTATCATGCTGATATTGAAATTGCAAAAGGCGTATTGGATGCATCGTATGCCGGTGGTGTTCGTGTTTTTGAATTTACCAATCGCGGTGGAAATGCTTTTGATGTTTTCAAACAACTATTGGAGCATGCAAAACAATACACAGACTTGTCGTTGGGTATCGGTACCATTATGGATGATGATACGACACAAAAGTTTATTGATGTGGGTGCAGATTTTATTGTATCGCCAATTTTAAAACCTTCGATGGGAGTGGTGTGTAAAAAAGCAGGTGTTCCGTGGATTCCGGGTTGTGCTACCTTAACGGAGATCGTTACTGCAAAAGAAGCAGGTGCTTCGGTGATGAAAATATTTCCTGGTTCTGTGTTAGGCCCTGGTTTTGTTTCTTCGGTGTTGCCGGTGATTCCGGGATATAAGTTGATGCCAACCGGTGGAGTAGAGCCAACCAAAGAAAACCTTTCAGCATGGTTTGGTGCTGGTGTGGTGTGTGTTGGGATGGGATCACAGTTGATTAAAAAAGAGATTTTAGCCAATAAAGACTGGGATCAACTTGCAAAAGACATGGCAGCTGCGCTGGCGATTGTGGAGGGTGTCAGGAAGTAATTCTGAGTAGCCGTCTGACCGCTTTGAGCGGTCTGACGGCTTTGAGCCTGCCTGCGCAAGCTCCGGCATAGTAGGCGGTCGGACGGCTTGTATATTGAAATTAGCCTACATGCAGCGCTTGTAATCCTACATCGTTGCGCTGATTATTTACAGAATTTCCCTACCGTATAATTTTTAGCAATCGCACTAATAATTGCTAGTTTTATGGCCAACAGTGATGTTGGTTTTTAAATTAATAATTCATGGTAAGGAAAGAATATACAACGATTAAAAATATAGCACTACATAAAGTTGGCAATAAGCTAAACGAAGAAGAGATCGTATTTTCTAAAGCCCCTTTGGAAATCGATGAAGATTTAAAAGATATATTGATTGATTATTTTCTTTCTTCTTTCAAATCGGATGAGTACTATCATTTTTATCATGATGTAGCATTGTCTTTAAATGAAGTTTACACTTACGTATCAGAAATTTTCAAGAAACCTGAGTCGCTGCACAAACACGCTGAAAACCTTGCCAAGCATTTATATAACCAAAGTTTGCATCCTAAAATTAAGGGTGGGGAATTTTATGTTGTCTATTTCACAGATTGTAATTTAAAAGGGCAGACCGTTGATGTTGTAGGGTTATTTAAGTCAGAAAACAAAGACACGTTTTTAGAGATTAAATCTGTAACCGATGGGTTTGACATTGAAAGCAGTGAAGGAATTAACATCAATAAACTCGATAAGGGTTGTTTGATCTTTAATACAGAAGGTGAAAATGGGTACATACTATCGATAGTAGACAACACGAACAAAGGAAATGAAGCTCAGTATTGGAAGGATGATTTTCTGAGTGTCTCTATTCTAAACAATGAATTCCATCAGACTAATCAATTCTTGGGGATAACCAAGAGCTTTGTAACCAAACAAATGGATGAAGACTTTGAGATAAGCAAAGCGGATAAGATTGATTTACTCAATCGTTCTGTTGAATACTTTAAAAAGCACGATCAATTTGATAAGCAAGAATTTGAAGAAGAAGTTTTAATAGCGAATAATGTGATTGAATCTTTCCGAAAGTTTGACCAAACCTACCGGGAAGAATACGAAGTGGAGTTAGCCGATAATTTTGAGATATCGGCACAAGCGGTTAAAAAGCAAGCACGCGTATTTAAGAGCGTTTTAAAATTGGATAAAAATTTTCACATCTATATTCATGGTGATAGAGAATTAATAGAGCAAGGAATCGATCATGACGGTAGAAAATATTACAAGATTTACTATTATAATGAAACCTAGGCAGGTAAAATGTGACTGGGATATTTACACTTATTCAACCCTTTAAGGGTTGTGCCTAAAGATTACTCAATGACACCGCATTTCATACAGTGTTATTGATGTTGAATCCCTTTCGGGATTCTGGTTTCATTTTATCAAGAAGATAATTTTGAGTGTGTATTATTTGAACCAGTAATACGCTTATCACAAAATCTCTTTTTGAGAAAATGAAAATTGTAAACTTTAGGATAATTTTTTCATAAATTCGGTTTCTGATTTTCAGGTTTTAGCAACCATAAAAAATCCCGAAGGGATTCAATAGCAATAACCCCAGATGAAATCTGGGAAAGTTGGAAGAGAAAACTAAATCCGAACCGCGAAGTGGTTCAACAAAAAAACTCACCATGAGCACCTATACCCAATCCTCTATCAAATCGTTTTTAGTACAAAAAATCGTGATCAAACAATGATTGCTTCCAATCGCCCAGACCTTTTTAAATACATAGCCGGCATCCTTGCCAACAAAAAATGTCATGTTTATCAAATCAATGGTGTAGAAGATCATCTTCATATTCTTACTCACCTTCATCCGTCTATAGCATTGGCTGACTTAATTAAAGATGTAAAACTGGCAAGTACGAAATTTATAAAAGAGAACAACCTCTTTCCTCAGTTTAGCGGTTGGCAAGATGGATATGGAGCATTCACGTATTCAATCGACCGCAAGGAGATATTGATTGGTTATATTAAAAATCAGGAAGAACACCATAAAACCAAAACCTTTCGTGATGAGTATGTTGATCTTTTAAGAGAGCATGGTGTTGAGTACGATGAAAAATATTTACCGTAGTTCAACCCTTTCAGGGTTGTGGATAAAGATCGTTTCAAATACACCGCATTTCATACGGTGTTATTATGGTTGAATCCCTTCGGGATTCTTGATTATTTCTTCGAGATAAGTGTTAACTCTGTTGATATGAAGCTCCTTCTTGGTTCAACAAG